>CAZHBL010000175.1:0-9393 GCA_964530105.1 uncultured Pirellulales bacterium
TCCTGACTGTATCTGATGCTGGATATTACAAAGAAGACCAGCCCAATTTGCACAGCTGGGATCACAGCCAGTCACCAGCCGGTATTCTCTCCACAGCCTGGCGCAAGACAGGGTCAATATTCGTGTATACTTTGTTGGTCAGATCCGAAGAAAAGTGCTCCAATAGTTTCTGAATGACAGCCGTGGAAACGCCGTTCTGAGCAAGCACCGAGCCACTTATGAAGAGCTTAAAGTCAAACACTAAAATCCTTATTGCTACAAAAATTTTTGTTGAGGCATCCTCATTATGACATTTCAGACACGCTTCGTAGTTTACCTGAACAGCCCTTCGACTTCACGATGCATTATAATGGACATCATGAATCTACCTATGTCATCGCCTGACAGCGACATGAGGCGATGAGCGGGTAGTCAGAAATGCCTCTGTCGTATTGTATAACGCATTCCTTGGTAATGCCTGCTTAACGAATTCCACTGAGTGTCTTTTGGGCTCTCTGTTTGGTGCTATTGTTCATTGATTTCTCAGTCACCTTTTTCAAAACCTGCCGGCGCTGGTCATTGGAAATCCCGCGGATCTCTTGGTCGGCAATTCGGACCATGGCCGAATAGGCTTCCTCGGCAACCGCAGGATCCTCAGCGAATATCGTCAATAGATCCAGGGCACTGGCACTCGGCGCTTCTCCCAAGACAGCGATGGCCTGCCGCTCCTCTTCGGGCCGCTTGATGTGAGGCCGTACGTCTTTGACCTTGGCCACCTTTTGTTCGTTGCTGAGCTTCTTATTGCCGCGTATGTACTGGAGGTAACCACGCAGACCCAGTATACGATGGGGCATTTTCTCAGCCGATGTAGCCAATATCAGCAGGGCTTGCCCTGCCTCATTGTCCTCAGGCCAGTTGTTTGGCCAAGTCGATAAGATACGTACTGCCTCGTCTTGAGCAGTGGGCTCAGCGCTCTGAATGGCGGAATTGACAGCCGCCAGCGCATCTGGTCCACCAATGATGGCCAACGCATGCAGCCCAATCATGTGGAGTTCGTTATCACGGCTCTGTGTCAAGGGTCGCAGGTGCGGGATGCACTTCACGCCGCAACGGCCACTTATTGCCAGCAGGGCCTTATTGATGTCTGCTCGTTCTCGAGAGCTGTTTGTCTTTTCAAGCAGCTTGACAAGATCGGCTGTCTGTTGGTCTTGCCCGATGATGCCGATTGTCTGTACGGCCGCGCCGCGAGTCCCGGCATCAATATCGTACAGGCTCAAGACGACCTCAGGAAGGGCCTCGTTGATTTGCCTCTGACCTGCCAATTCGATGAGAACCTGTTTCAGCTTGCCCTGCGCCTGCGGCAGACGGGCTATCAGGTCGGTATCGACGTCTTTGCCAGGCAGTCTGACCAGCGTTTCCATGGCTGCTTGTTTCATTTCGGTGTCGTCCTCGGTCGCAGCATTGAGCAGGATCGGCACGCACGAGACATTACCCAGACGGATCAGGATTTTTATAGCCGTGATGCGCAGGTCCTTCTGGTCACTCTGAGCTGACTTTTGAACAATCGGCAGTACAGCAGAGTCGCTTCGGTCTGCCAGGGCCAACAGCAACAAGGGACGACGGTCCGGATTTAAGTGGGCCAGTTCGACTGCCAATTCCTCGGTAACATCGCGACCGGGAAGCTCGCGGGCCGTGCGCAATCCGACACCTAACCTCTGTTTGTCTTGAGATTCCAACTGCTTTATCAACAGGGGGACACCGGCTAACTGGCGGGCCAGAATAGCACCGCGGATCGCTTCTAAATGTCTCTGGTTGGGTACGTCCGCCTGGCGGACTGTGTCATACAGCTTGACGGCTTCGGCAGTCCTGTCGTGTGCCAGGAACCACTCAGCACATAAAATGCAACCTTCGGCCACCGCTGAACGAACGCCGGCCGGCGAATCGGCCAGGGATTGCGTTAATGCCTTGGCTGCCTGCTCGCCGCCGATGTGTCCCAACGCAACGGCGGCGGCCGATGCGACGCCAGCGTTGGCATCGTCGAGTTTCTGCACGAGGGTATCGACGGCGTGGACGTCACGACGCACACCAATCGAATTGATCACCCCAATAAGCAGCCGGCCCTGTAGCTTGCCCAGCGCATCGCGTAAAGCGGCGTCGGCGGCCGGTCCGGGGATCGCTTCGAGCGCGATCCGAGCCCACGACGCCAGCTCCTTGTCCGCCAATAGCGGTGCGAGGGTGGGGACAGACTGCTCGGTGCCATAGATGGCAAGTCGCTTACAGGTGATGGTTTTCTCATCCTTGGGGGCATCTGACTGAAGCACCGCGATCAAGTCACGTTCTTTCATGTTTGTGGGCGACTGATCTTGAGCGAAGATCTTAGCCGACGCAGCGACTATAATGAGAATAACACACCAGGAGAAATATCTTTTTTGTATTATCATAATTGTCCTCGTAGTTTGGGTTATTTATTTCGTAAGATCGGGCGCTAAATTCGCCATGGTTCACGTAAAGCTTCGGAACGTAACCGGTTGGCCTGCTCGTCGCCAATGAATTCATTCTTCTTCGGGTCATACTTGACCTTGCGATCAAGAAACAAGGCAATATTGGCTGCGTGGCACGCGATATGCGCCCAGCACGCGGCGTCGGCGTTGGCTCGGGTCAGCGCCCGTGTCTTGACACAATCCAGAAAATCGCGCACGTGAAAATCGGCGGGATAGCCCGGTATCTTGGTCCCTCTCCTAAGGAGCAGCGATTGAGAGCTGGCGCCGAACTCCGCATCGTCGCCTGTCTCGATCCAGCCGGTTTCGCCTTCGAAACGGACCGGACACGAGCCCATCGGCAGCCATCCGTCGTTACGCATGACGAGTTTGACGCCGTTGGCATAGCGGGCATGCAACTGACCATTGACCGGCTCGTACTCCACGGGCGCCGTGTCGTCGGCATCATTGGCCAACTGGCACAGGTCAACGCAGTGCGAGCCCCATTCGAGACAACCGCCTCCGACCAGCCCACCGCCTTTTTCGAAATTGAAGCCGTCCATGAGCTTGCGGTTGTAGGGCCGCCAAGCGGCCGGCCCGAGGTACATGTCCCAGTCCACCTGCTCCCGGGGCGGTTCGGGCTCAGCCGGGAGCCAGCCGCTCATCTTGGTCCCCAAGCCGCCGGGGTGGGCGTGGAGTGTCTGAAGCGGGCCGAGCTTACCGGTCCGGGCCAGCTCAATTGCATAGGCGAAGTTGGGCAGGCTGCGACGTTGCGTGCCGGCCTGGAACACGCGGGCCGTTCGACGAAAGATCTCCGCCAGAGCCAAGCTCTGGGCGATGTTCTTCGTGCAAGGCTTTTCGCAGTAGACGTCCTTGCCCGCCTTGGCGGCCATCGTCGCGGCCGTCGCGTGCCAGTTCGGGCCGGTCGCGATCAGCACCGCGTCGATATCGTCCCGGGCCAGCAGCTCCCGCATGTCGATATACGGCGTGCAGTCCTTGTTGCCGTTCTGGGCGTCCACCTGGTCCTTGGCGCGCTGTCGGTTGTCGCCGCGCACGTCGCAGACCGCCACGCAGTGCAAATCCGGCTCCCGGAGGAAACAGCTCAGGTCGTACCGGCCGCGATTTCCAATCCCAATGGCGCCAAGCACAATTCGTTCGCTTGGGGCCACACTACCACTCTTGCCCAGCGCCGTACCTGGAATCACTTGCGGCACCGCCAGGCATACACCGGCCTGCACAGCGGTTTTGAGAAACCGCCGCCGGTTTAGACCAATTCTTTCTTTGCACATACTTTACCTCCTGCTGAGTAAAAATTTATGAGCCATCTTCATTACACTTCTCATAGGCTCTTTTTTCATATTCGGCTACAAACATCCTGCGGCTTCAATCCATACCAGCTTCAGTTGAGCGTGTTTACCGGCTCGACATCTTTAATCAAGGTTCGCAGTATTTAACCAACATCACCGGCCATATATCTGGTAAGTATAGCTGGAAATCCTATCCTATGCAAAGAGATTCTCGCGCCACTGATAGCACGCCGGTAGGCAGAAAAAGAAAGGCGAAGGCAAAGTTGACTTCAATGCAATATTCTTCTGAATGTCATCCTTTCAGTCTTGTTCCCCCTTTGGTATCACTGTGTACACGAAGGAGCCATGGTGGGTCATTCGAAGACTCACAGCGGAACTTGGGAAGGCCATATCGTTCCCGATATAGAAGCTTCCAACGAGGTGAAGAAGGAAGTATTCTGGTGTTTTGCAACTCGTGGAAAGGTTGCCTTTCGTTTGCGTCTGATGGGCTAATGGGACTGGTTCAAAAGCACTGAATTCTGTGCCACTTCTGCTGATGGGAAACAACCAACATTTCTTGGACCTTTTCTGCTTTATATGAAGAATCGACTAAAAAAATAATTCCAATACAAGGTAACATGCGTGTCGTATAAGCATACTGTAGCCAAAGTTGGCCTATATCCTGCTGGTGATATATCGCAATTCATTTAAGGATTGAATACGGAATCAAGGTCAGGTATCATATGCAACGTTCATCTGCGTCCGAACAGGTACGTGGTTTTGCAGCCGAGGAATGAGATGTTCAAGCGATGAACGAGAAAAAGATCATTCAAAGTCAAACAAGGTAAAAGTGGAGCGTCGAGAAGCGTATCGATGGTTGAAGGAGATCTATGATGAAACGTCTATCCGTACTTGTCAGTTGCTTATTCTGTTCACTGTCTGTTCATGCGGAGCTTTCACTAACGGAAATCCGCACTGCCTCGAACAATGTCCTGGTGGCCTATTACAAGAGTGATATCATTAAGGCCGACGAAGTAGATACCAACGATGTGTACCTGTGGAAGCTTAACGGCCAACCGGTCGCTGCGATCAATAAATTTGTAACCGAGGCAAACACCTGCGATCATCATATCTATTTGCAAGTGCCGATCCTTGTCAATGGGACCAGCTACAAGCTGGAGACACCGAACGGCGATAAAACCTTTGTGTTTGACGATAAGAAGGTGTTCTGCGAATCCATTAAAACCAATCAAAATGCGTACTGTGCATTGTCGAAAGTCAGATACGCCAATTTCGCCATCTGGCTGGGTGACGGTGGCAGCAAACAGATTAGGGGGGACCTTCCAACCTATACGGTTTTCAAGGTATCCACGGGCGAACAGATCGCTAAGGGAACGCTTAAAGAAATCGGACCGGACGAATCCTCGGGTGATTTTGTGTATCGGATCGACCTGTCGGCGGTTCCCGAGGGCGGGCCTTACAAGATTTCCGTGAAAGGCTACGGCTGCTCTTATCCATTTGGCGTGGGTGGCGATTTTTCACGCCGGCTGGCTCATATATCCTTCCGTTCCTTATACCAACAACGCTGCGGATGCCCGATCAAAGAACCCTATGCGGGGAACATCCGAATGAAACCGTGTCACACCACGATTTATGATACCAACGCACCCATTGGAGAAGCCCGTCTTAGGGTCCAGGGGGACGAACCTACTTTCACCGCTTACGGGGGTTATCACGATGCCGGTGACGCGGACCGTCGGACCTACCACATGGATGTGACAGCCACGCTGTTGACAACCTATGAGGCCTTCGGCGACCTGTTTACGGACGACCAATACAACATTCCGGATAAGTTCGACGAAAACTTTAATATCATAGGTAAGGGCAACAAAATTCCCGACATCATTGATGAGGCCGAATGGGGTGCGATGTTCTGGGAATACATGCAGAAGCCGTCCGGAGCGGTCCACTGGGGCACTGAGACATATCAGTATTCTCCTTTTACGACCTATGACAAAGAAACCAAACGTTTTGGAACCGAGGTGCTTGACACACGGACTGCGGGATTTGCCGCCGGTATGTTCATGCACCTGGCTCGAATCATAAAACCCTACAATCCTGAGCGCTCCGAAGAGCTTCGCAAACATGCGGACATGGCCTTCAAAGCTGCAGGGCAGCGTATTCGTACCACACATCACCTTTATTATGCCGTACAAAAGTATTTGCTGACCGGCGATGAAACTGCACACCAGGTCGTCAAGGATTTGGTTAAGAATGCCGCCCGGTATGTTGAGACCTTTAACGGTCCGCCTGAATCTTTTGCCGGGTCCAACTTCTCCAGACGTCCGGATGGCTGGTTGGCATCGTTTTTCTACTCGTACATAATAGAAAAAAACAGGCCTACAGACCCGGCGGTAGTGGAGCAATTCAAGACCGCGCTCAAGGCCGCGGCAGACAAAACTATCGAATATCTTGAGGGTAATGCTTATCCGGTCGGCACGCCCATGAATCTACGCTGGTGGGGCAGCAACACGGCCCAAGGACAGTATGCCTATCCCTGTCTGTTGTACTGGGGCCTGACCAAAGAACAAAAGTACATCGATGCCGTTAGTCAGCTCATGGACTACAATCAAGGTTTGAATCCGCTCGGCAAATGTTATGTCTGCGGCATTGGCTTTAACCAGGTACACAATCCTCACGACCGGGAATCCGCCTATACAATCGAGCAGGGATGGGGCCCCCGGCCGGGCATTCTCGTGTTCGGACCGGGCGGACGAGGCAGGGGGACGTCCGTGCCCGAGGTCAGATCCCTGGCCCGAGAACGCCGATATATTGATAACTTGCCGTCTATTCAATGGAACGAGTTTACCATCTATCAGAGTCTGTGCTTCCCGGCCGCTGTCTATCCAGTGCTGGCACAGGGCGGCAAGTGGGACAGCACAAATGATCCCTTTGCAACTCAAGAATAGAAAACAAGGGTGACAAAATGAAAACACATAACATTATTTTTATGATTTTGCTGGTCCTGGCATGGTATGGCTGGGCCAATGCGTATGAGAACTTTTCCGTAGCTGTATATTGTCGGGCGTATGAGACCCGCCAGATGGCGGATCTGAATTGGCTGGATTCTCGCTGGCAGGATATCACGAAGCAGGTCCACGTGGACAAGGTGTATCTGGAGACCCACCGGGATTTGTTGATTGTGGATGACGAGACCTTGAACAAGGCCAAGGCCTATTTCCATGAGCGTGGGATTCGTACAGCAGGCGGCATAACTCTGACCGTCAATGAACGCAACCGGTTCGAGACCTTTTGCTACAGCAACCCGGAACATCGGCAGAAGATCAAAGAGATCGTGGAGCACACAGCTCGCCACTTTGACGAGATTATCCTGGACGATTTTTTCTTCACCAGTTGCAAATGTCATCTGTGCATCGCGGCCAAAGGCGACAAGACTTGGACTCAGTATCGCCTCGAGCTCCTCGTGGAAGCGGCCAAGAGCTTGATTATCGATCCGGCCAAGGCCGTCAATCCCAGGGTCAAGGTAGTAATCAAGTATCCCAACTGGTACGAACACTTCCAGGGTCTGGGCTTTAACCTAGAGAAAGAGCCGGCTATGTTCGACGGCTTATATACAGGAACAGAGACCCGCGATCCTTCCGGCAATCAGCACTTGCAGCCCTATCTGGGGTATCTGATCTTCCGCTATTTCGAAAACCTCAAGCCGGGCGGCAACGACGGCGGCTGGGTGGATACAGGCGGCCTGCGTTTCATGGACCGCTATGCCGAACAGCTCTGGCTGACGCTCTTTGCCAAAGCCCCGGAAATTACTCTCTTCGATATCCGCCAGATTGTACGTCCGATTAATCCGAATATGCAGGCCGATTGGCAGGATGGAAAAACCAGCTTTGACTTTGACGCCATGACGGCCCCTATTACCCTCCCGGACGCAAGCACATATCAGCCCAAAATGATCGCCCGGGCCGCGGGCGTGACCTTTGAGAAGGTGGACCGATTTGTGGGCAAGCTCGGCAATCCGGTGGGGATTAAGAGCTACAAGCCGTATCACTCCACAGGTGAAGACTTCCTGCACAACTACCTCGGCATGTGCGGCGTACCCATGGACCTGGTGCCGGAGTTTCCCACGAAAGTAAACATGGTATTCCTGGCAGAGACCGCCAAGTTTGATCCGTACCTGATTGCCAAAATCAAAGCTCACCTGATGCAGGGCAAACAGGTGATGATCACCTCCGGCCTGTTGCGGGCTTTGCAGGGCAAAGGCATTGAAGATATAGTGGAGATGCAGATCACGGACCGAAAGGCGATCGTGAAGGATTTTCGCGCCGGCTGGGGCCGCCCGGTACAGGCCCGTGCTGAGATGGTCATCTCCCAGATTCAGTACCTGACTAATGATTCGTGGGAAGAAATCTCCGCCCTGGATGAGACAAACGGCTGGCCCATACTGCACTCAGCCTCCTACGGCGGAGGAACCCTATATGTGCTGACCATTCCGGAGAGCTTTACGGACCTGTACAACCTGCCGGATGCTGTACTGAATCGGATCCGGCAGACTCTGTGCCGGGACATGCCTGTGCGTTTGCAGGGACCGGGCAAGGTCTCTCTGTTTGTATACGACAATGACACGTTCATTGTGGAATCTTTTCTTGATGAGCCTGTGGACGTGCAGGTAGTGACGGACAATCGATTGACCACCCTGACGGATCTTATCACCGGCCGGATAGTTACTGCCGGTCAGGCACCCAGGAGTCTACTGGGACCGATCGGCGGTAAGCGTTTTGAGGTATCGCTGCCGCCGCATTCGTATCGAGTGTTTCAAGGAGAAAAATGAACGTGTAGTATCCAAGAGAATTACTTGTAAGGTAGAATGTAATATTCAGACAAAGGAGCACAGAAATGAAATCTAACAGAATCTCGCGGCTCGTCTCTTGTATTGTTGTTCTTTCTGTTCTTGGCGGAGTTACTTTTGGCGCCCACGTTTACAACGGCCCGTACACCGGAACGAACCTGGACCGTGTGGCGTTTCCAATGGGTGGTATCGGGGCGGGGATGATCTGTCTGGAGGGGTCAGGGATGCTGAGCCACTACTCGCTTCACAATCATCCCGACATATTCCGCGAGGAGAAGGTCTTTGCGGCAGTGTGCGTCAAGGGCGGCAAGAACGTCGCTCGCGTACTGGAAGGGCCGGTCCCGAAGTGGAAGATACTCGCGATTCACCCGGGCACCGGACAGTACGGCGGGCCGGGCAACGGTCTCGGGGAGACCACCTACGGCCTACCGCGGTTTCGCGAAGCGAGCTTTGAAACCCGCTTCCCATTCGGGACCGTGACACTAACAGATCCCAAAATACCTCTGAAGGTCGAAATCACCGGCTGGAGTCCATTTGCACCGCCCGACGCCGATGCGGCGTCACTGCCGATGGTGGGGCTGGAGTACAAATTCGTCAACACCTCCGGCAGGAAAATCGAAGCGGTGTATTCGTTTAACGCTGAGAATTTTATGAATGTGGAGGGCAGTCAGGGGTTAATCAGGACCATCGAGGGCGGATTCATTCTCGCCCAGCCGCCTGGCGGCAGCCTGAAGAAGCACGATGAGGGCTACTTCGCCGCTTTTGTAGATGAGCCTGCCGCCAA
>CAZHBL010000176.1:0-9342 GCA_964530105.1 uncultured Pirellulales bacterium
AACGAAAGCGTAACAAAAAGATTTCCAAGGTTCGCTACATCGTAGAGCAATACTTCGGATTAAGTCATCTTCACGATGGGGCATACAGAGCACGCTTTACAACCATAGCTAAAAACCTATTCGATGCCTGGTGCCGCCAGGCAGCATACAACATAAAACGAGGTCTAAAGATCCTCTCCATGGCTGTTCCTTAACAGGAGACGTAGGCCCTGACATCAAACTCCAAGCAAAATAGGCCACAGTTAAACTCGATGACATTCAAAAATATTCCTAGACACGTTCATTTACTGAAAATCTTCTCTCGACTTTTCTGAAAAAATCCACAGAAACCATAAAATCAGGAATGTGCTGAATTATTCAAAGGTCTCGAGTTTTATAGTATCTTTTAATCAGTGTTATCTTAAGAGTAAGATATCCGGTACATCATATTACCCTTTTTGCCAATCACCCTACATCATGGTTTTTGAAATACCGATATGCAATCCAAGTCATCCCGGATCAATTCCTGTTTAACAATACCTAATATAGCTTCATTGCAGTATTTTTGAAATAACTCGGCAGTCATATTGGACCTCCAACCAGGGTTTTTCATCCATTCATTATGTTGCTCCTTTGTGCCGTAGTTGGAATGATGCACAAACCCATAGCTCCCTGAACGAAGAACTCTTGCAAATTCGTGGATATAATCTCTCACAACCAATTTATCAAAATGAACCATAGCGTCCCATGAGTATAAACATGTCATGGAATCATCCTGTATTTCCTTCAATATATGACCGTCATTCACGTAATAAAAGAAATGACAATTGCCATCTGTATCGCCAAATCTATTTCGACAAGCCGCAATGCAACTTTCATTGACATCAACCAAGTGTAGTTCTTTGGCATTTGACAGGTAATATGATACGTCGTGACTTATGAAAGAATCGTGCGCATCTTTGCATTCCTTTATTTGTCTTTCGATGATACTATTCTCTTTCTCAATAGGTTGGACGGATTTCGTCTTTACGGATCGCTTGTTCTTCATGAGATTTATACACACGGTCATAAAGTCTTGCGCATGTTACGCTCAAGACATACCACTTGCAAGAACCTGCAACTACCGCCTTGCGCAGATAATTATGACCGCGTGTATAATACCGTTATCATGGCCACCTCCATGTTTTTCTCAGGACCTTGCCTGATTTCTTAATTTACGACCAGCCACTTTTGACTGCCTCAACATGATATCCCACAGTAAATTGTTCGATAAAACATTTCTCATCAAAGTTAAAAAGAAACCGGGGAAGCAATTCTCCAAAAAGCTCGCCGATTATTTCTTTGTGCTCTCCGTAAAATTTTTCACACTCTGGCATTGTCCAGGCTACTCGCGCACACTCCTGTGCCAAATGTTTAAAAAACCCGCCATTGGGCATCATTTCTACTACTTTTAAGTCGAACTTAGGACAAAAAAGACGATACCAAAATGGGCTGAAACCTCCGTAAAAATGATAAGGTAGTTGGTGCGAACCCGAGCCAAGAGGAGCAGTGATAAGTAATCGTCCTCCAGGTTTTAAAAGCCTCGCCATTTCTCTCAGCACTTCTATAGGCTCTGGCACGTGCTCTAGAACTTCCGTACAAAGGATTACGTCGAAGGATTCCGAAGGTACAGGAATTGATTTTATGTCCGACACGTAGTCAATCTCTCCGTAAAGACCCTCGCTATTATCCTGATAGCCTTTGTATTTTTTGAAATCGTGAGTCTTGTATACGCAGTGCGAAAAAACGCCGCGATAGCGGCACGTACCCGCTCCGACATCCAAAACCATGGAACCCGCTCCGACGCTCCTTGCCTTCTCAGTAACCCACAGGTCGCGCTCCCGCTCATTGAATCCATGGATATCCCCAATAGGCAGCCCGGATGCGAATTCTCTTAAAACAGTTTCGATTCCTGGCATAGTCACTCGAACGCCTTTGCCAAGGTCAGGCTGAGCAGACTCCCGGTCTTCTCTTAATTCTTTGCCCCCCGTTGAGGGCAAAACCCAAGGTTCGTGTTGCCCTCTGAGAAAATCTCGCAGCTGCCTACACCATACTTGGTGGATTGGCTTTTCGACATCGTCAATAGTGCTTTCCCTCAACAGATCATCGGCAATTTTCAACTGATAGTCTAAGATGCGGTTTTCTGCCTTGAGGGCTGTGGCCTCCACATTGGCAAGGTAGGGCTCTTTTTCCCATTTCCAAGTTCGAACTTTAATATCTGTAAAACCCAACGATCTCAATGTATGTTCAAAACGTTCCGGGAACCAATGATCAACATGGTAACCCCAATCCGCCGATTGATCACCCGCCAGATGGCGCGCCACGCCCATCTTGACGTGCCTTGAGGTTGTGCTCGACAATGTTTGTACGCTGCCCATCAAGTCGGGGGTTTCGATGTGGAGTTTACCACCCACCTTAAGCCACCTCTGCCAGCGGATTAGCATCGCCAGGGCCGTAACGCGGCTAAAATGCTCAAACACGTGATGGAGTCGAATTTCGTCCACGACTTCGTCGTTAAAAGAAAGGTGGGTAAGATCGGCGGAGAAATCCGCTTGGGAGCGCATCACATTATGATGTTCCTGGGGATAATCTATGTTCACATAACCGTCGAGCCGTGTCTCCCCACAACCCAAATGCAACAAAAGGGGCTCGCCTGATCGATAGAGCCCCTTTGAAATCAAAGCATTTAACGTGTCTTTCGGTTCCTCTGAAGAAAACAGTTCATTACCCTCCTTGGTTTGACCTAACATGTTCCAATGCGTTTGCAGGAACTTGTCTTCTGCTGCGTAGATATCGCCCCACATTAGCGGTTCGGATTGAGCTAATAAATGTTCAACCAAATCGTCGCCCGATATCCATTGCGAGAAAAAGAACTCGTGAGATTCACTAAACACCACATTAAAGGACTGAAAACCGAGCTCCTGGAGACGGGTAACGCATTTTTTCGTGTTTTCCAAATCCTCGACAACGAACTCGAAGGATAGAAGCGACATTCTATGTGAAAGTCCCAAAAGAACTTCGTATTCGAAGCCTTCCACGTCAATTTTGCAGTAGTCCGGCTTCCCGAACTCCTGTATTGCTTGGTTCAGTGTCATTACTTCCACTTCAATAGTCTTATCCCAACTATAGTTTGAGAACCTGCCGACCTGCCATTTGCCGGAAAACGTTGATATCGTATTGGCTTCGCTGCAAATGGCCATTTTCATCTTGCCATGTTTATTCGCGATTCCTTTCGCAACAATCGTTACCTTCTTATTCCCCCCGAACTTTTGTTGAAGGGCTGCAATACATTCTGATTGGGGCTCGAAGCAAACAACTCTTGCCCCCAATTCGAGAAAAGTGCGTGTTTTAAGGCCAATATTTGCGCCGATATCGAAAATTAATTCACAATTACATAAGAGCTGCTGGATTTTCATTGAATAGCCCTAAATAGTTAGTAAGTTTGGAATCTCAAGATAATACCACTCCGAGAGTTTTGGGATGACTGTAATCAGAAAACTTAATGTTGCAAGAACTTGGAGGTGATCAAACTGAACTCAATATCATCCAACGATATTAAATAATGTTTACGTTGCATATCTGATGATCTCATCTTAACCTGGAGAGCCTCATTCACAATATGATGTTGAACGTGGGTGTGATAATAGCCATCAGCGACCGCAACAGAAATGCTGTAATCCCCGTTGAGCAGAAAAGGAGCGTGGAAGTTGAAGCGAAGAATTGTCCTACGATTGGCCGGCAACTCCGGCATTTCTTGCCCAAGAAAATGGGTGTTGAGACCAAAGATAAGATTGCCCTTGCTGTCTCTAAAATCAGCACAAATAATAGGTAACTTTAAATCAACCTTAGTGATTATTTCCAAAAAGAACTCTACGACCTCTCCGCCGGATAGTAGGTAATTGCTCTGAGGATTATCTGGCGTAAATAGAGCTACCCTTTCAATCATCGCACCGCCGATGCCGGTCGAAGGGAGATGGGCCACTTCAACCCACGGCAACCGGTTCTTATATGCTTCAAGGCAGGCTGACTTCACCTCTCGTGTCTCGGTGCTAGTTACCTCGAAAGTCTCCACGGATGTTGCATCAATTGATGTAACACCCACTCCAGCATCCCAACCCTTTTCCGAAGGCATGAAGCCGTAAGCCATGAAATTGGAGTAATTCATCGTTACTTGTTTCGGACTCCCTCTTTGCATAATCTTCCCATCATGCAGCCAGATTACCTCATTGCAAAAGTTCACCACACTGGACATGTCATGGGACACAAACAGGAAGGCAGTTCCTTTCTCCATCAACTCATGCATTTTGCGTAAGCATTTCATGGAGAAGCGCATATCACCGACCGCAAGCACCTCGTCCACGACCATTATTCGGGGATCAATTGCTGATTGAACCGAAAATGCCAACCGCATCATCATGCCGCTGCTGTATATCTTCAGCGGTTGTTCGATGAACCCACCAATATCAGCAAAGGCCGCAATTTGATCGAACTTTTCGTCTATTTCCTCCTTTTTCAGACCAAGAATGGAAGCACTTAAGTACACATTTTGCCTCCCAGTAAAATTAAGATTGAACCCGGTCCCAAGTTCAAGAAGAGCGGATATTCTGCCCTTCACGTCAACACTTCCTGAAGTTGGTTCTAGGATACCACTCACGATTTGCAACAGTGTTGATTTTCCGCTACCGTTCCGACCAATTATGCCAAGAGATCCACCTTTTCTGACGTCGAAGGAAATGTTGTTGAGAGCCTTAAAGGGACGGTGGTACTTTTTTCTAAAAGGGTGGAAGGTTTCCTTGACTCTGTCACTATGCCGGTCGTAGAGTTTGTACGTCTTAGTTACATTCTTGACAGTTATAACTATGTCTTCGTTCATGAATTACCTACAAGACGTCGGCAAATTGAGGTTTCAACTTCTTGAATATCAGGGCCCCAATCACGAATACTAGCGCAGCCACTATCCAAAAATATATAGTCTGGTATGGGTGTCTCCAAAAGGGATGAAAGTAAATGAAAGACTCCCTGTATCCTTGAACTATATAATACATTGGATTAGCCTTCAAAACTATTTGAAGTTTTGAAGGCATAATATTTATGTCCCACAATATGGGAGTTGCCCAGAAGCCGATCTGGAGCACCACACCAACGATTTGAGAAATATCTCTTAGAAATGGATTTAATGCACAAACGGCCCAACTCAACCCAAGAGCAAGCGTAGAAAGACAAAATAAATAGTAACAAAACTGGAAATAATAAAAGCTAAAGGGCATCTTCTGAAAGATTATTAACGCTATAAGCACTATCAAAAACACACTATGGGTAATGAGGCTTGAAATAATCTTTATTACCGGCAGGATTTGAGATTGAAATAATGTCTTTTTAATTAGCGAGGCGTTTGATACTATTACCCCTGCAGATCCGCTAACAATATCCGAAAAAATAAACCACGGCGCCATGCCGGATGTCAGCCATACAACAAATGGCACGTTGTTTGTCGGCTGTACTCTGAATCCGACACTAAATACAACCCAAAATACCACAATCATGACCAACGGGTTGATAAATGTCCATGTAAAACCAAGCAAAGAGCCGACATATTGGGTTGCCACCTCCCTCTTGGCCATGGATAGAATCAGATGTCTTTGCAGAAATATTAGTCTGATGAAATAGAAGAAACTCTTAAACATGTCAAACGTCACTCTCCTAACAATACCTATAGAACAATGGTGACGAGCAGCTTGTTTTTACGCTCTGTTATTCTTGTTTTTCTGCCTTTTCCGCCTCTTCCAACAGTTTCAAATCCAGTTTGTCTGACTCGCGGCTCGTCGTTGTCTTTGCATGAATCAGATCTTCAAGACCGAGGATGGAAATCGTTTCCCCTCGGTACGAGGAGGTCACCCTCCTGTTCCACGCCTGTTGGAATTGAAGCTCCCTGTAGCAAGCTACAGCGGATCTTCGACCGTAAGGAACGCTGACCGGCTTGCTCCCCGCAAGCTCCGTCCTTTAGGATGAGGCTGAGGGAAGCTATGGAAAAAACTGTTTTTCTTCCTTACCGGGAAGCCCCGCTCTTTAGGGCGGGAGAAGCTTCACTTTTCTTGGATACGCTCGCTAACCCCGCAGCAAGCTACGGGGAATGCGCTCGCTTTTGCGGTTCAAAGCTCAAGGAATAGCTCAAAGATTATACCGTTTTATCATGATTGATTTGAATTCCTCTATATCTTTTAGGTCCTCTTTCATGAATTGGTAAACATAAGCATCGTCAATTTCGCTGTACAAATGAACAAGTCGATTTCTAAATTTTGCCATCTGGCGTAATCTTTGTCCAAGCTCAGGAGGGACGAGACCTGCCTCCTCAATGACCATGAAGGAATCAGCGTAATCCCTGGGAGCCCTCAGATGCTCCGAAGCAATAATATGGTTAGCAACATCCAGACAGCATTCAATACTGATCTGGAGATAATATTTCGCACTTCCAATCATTATTTTATCTTTCAAAAAGGCCTCAACAGATGTTCTCGATATGGTCCTCAACAGCCCAAGATACTCGTCCACCTGGAGAAACTTCTGAGCAATCTTTTCAAACGATACCATCTTGGCCTCCTAACGAGTGATCAGGAAACAACGCTATCTACGTAAGCCCGTCTATATCTGCGAAGAACGGGAATAAAATCAAAGTATGCGCTTCGCACTGATGTCTCAAAATCGACTCGAAGAATATCGTTCCTGGAAAAAATCAAAATGCCATCAGTAATGATCCTTCCTATTACCGCAAGCGGAAGAGCGTTTATAATTCGCACGTCAGATTCTACACCACTACCCAATCTCTTGTCGGTTTCCAATGCCAGAGACAATTCTAGTTCCAAGTACTGCGCGCGAGATATTTCTTCAACATAAATGCCTATATCCAAATCGCTGAAAGGATGTACCAATCCTGTAGCATAACTCCCGTAAAGATATGCAAACAACACAGGGGAGTTGCCAAAGATGTCCGGAGCAAGCCGCAATAAGGAACTTCTTATCTTTTCTGCTCGTTCAAGGCGGGAAGTCGGCGACATCCGTGACATGTTGACGTTCTTTCTTTTTTTAGAACAGAACAATGTTACACATTTGACAAAATTCGCTCATGGTTGATAGCTAACTGCAATGGAGAGAAAGCATCTTTCGTTTATCAGTTGGCGGATGAGCTCCTGTCGTTTCAAGAAGTTAACTCCACAATAACACGATTTCGTTTAGCCGGAAAGAATTCCAGCGGCTCGCTATCGAGCATTATCTTATAAGCATCTTGGATATTCTCTTTAAGCTCCTTTAGCGTTTCGCCCTGGCTGAACACGCTGGGGACCTCAAGAAGCCGCCCAACAAGCCATCCCTCATCTTCCCAATACTCTAAAGTTACCTTTGCCATTGTAATCAGCCCTCTCATTACACAGTTTACCCTCCGAGACGTTATAAGCCCGATTTCTTAAGAATCGACCTCAGATATTCATTAAGGTCTTCGATATTGTCTTGCGCTACCTCGAATACCTGTTGCAATTCCACTTTGCCGTATTCATGCACGATAAGGTTCCTGAAACCTACCGCCTTAACCATCTTTTCTGTTATCTCGGTATCTATATATCCTTTTTCCTGCAAGAGGTAAAACATCTCGTTAGTACTACCCGGCACCCCAAAGCCTTCGTCACTGATGATATGTGCCGCAATGTCGATGCAATTCTGGATAGCCATTTGGAGATTAAATAATATACTCTCCTGCCGGTCGATGTCCCTCATAAATGTCCGTAGATCTGTATCGCGTTTTTCCGTTACCCGGTCCAAGTGCCTTCTCACCGAGCTGGCTTTCACCAACACAAGATCACGATCAACCAACGTCTTAACCCTCCATAATCTTTGTGATCAAACCCGATTGCATCCGACTTCGATAGTAACCGAACTCTGCTATCTTGGCGAGCATGACCGCTTTATACCGAGCCAGTTTCCTTGAGTCTTTCACTAAGATGCACTTGCCCTTCAAAAACATTTGCCTCAAGAGTTCCTCGCCCGCTGAATTCAATATTACGGCATCAATATCCTTTCTCAGAATCCGACTCAGTTCTACGATGTAATCGTCTCTTCTTCCTTTGAAAAAGTCACGATTGTTTCCATCCAATAGTATGCCAATGTCTACGTCACTCAAATCACGAGCCTTGCCTTCAGCGTATGATCCAAACAGATAGACGGCGATCACTTCCCTTTTATGTTCGAAATAGGCCTTGATCTTTTCATCCAATTTATTCATGACGCCATCCAAATTTCTTGCGCATCATACCTGAGATGTACACTATATGCCAAAATACCCACAAATAGAATCGACCACATAGGTTTGCTGGTCAGAGGTCAGCTCCGGATAGATGGGCAGAGCCAATGTTTTCTTGGCCGCCTCCTCACTGACCGGGAACGATCCGGGTGAATAACCAAGGCCAGAAAAACATGCTTGCAGGTGTAATGCAACAGGATAGTAGATCTCGGTGCCGATCCCTTTGTCCAAGAGATGCGTCTTGAGTTCATCTCGGCCAAGAGTGTTGATCACATACTGGTTATAAATGTGGGCGTGGGAATTCAAAGAAACGTTTTTGGAGCTTTGAGCGGCAAGGTGCTCTGTAAAAGCTTCTCTCCAAACCGATTTGGGTAACATAATGAGCCCTTTGTCAACGAGTCCGGAGGATTTGAATGCCTCGTCATACCACACAGCGTTTTCTCGACGCTTCGCTGTCCAGGTGTCGAGGTGCCTGAGCTTGACAGATAAGACACTTGCCTGAATAGCATCCAGCCGGAAATTGCCGCCTACTAAACTGTGGTAGTACTTTGGTTTCGATCCATGGACCCGGAGTGTTTTGAGCCTCTCGGCTCGGTCCGGGTCCTTGGTGACTACCATGCCGCCGTCTCCGAATCCACCCAGGTTCTTGGAAGGAAAAAAAGAAAAACAGCCGTAATTGCCCATGGAACCGGCCCGGCGGATCTTTGACGATGACGGAATCCCGGAGGCATATTCCGCGCCAATGGCTTGCGCGGCATCCTCAATGACGACCAGGTCCCTTTTTCTGGCAATCTCCAAAATAGGCCCCATGTCAGCACACTGTCCGTAGAGATGGACAGGTATGATGGCTCGTGTTCTCGAGGTTACCTTTTCTTCGACCAAATCCGGGTCCATATTATAGGTATCGGACTGGATATCCACAAACACCGGTCTCGCCCCTGTACGAAAGATGGCGCCAGCCGTAGCAAAAAACGTGTAGGGGGTAGTGATTACTTCATCCCCCGGACCGATATCTTCTGCCATCAAACTGATCAACA
>CAZHBL010000177.1:0-9287 GCA_964530105.1 uncultured Pirellulales bacterium
AACAGCGTGGTCCTGTCTACACTCGCTCCCTGCTGCAGCAGCTTGATATTATTCTTAGCCAGCCATTGGTATAGCTTGCCGGCTATTTCTTCAAGCATTGCATAACTGGTAAAAAGCACAAATGCTCCGCCCGTGGTTTTCTCTAAATATTTTTTTATCACCTCGGCAGCGTTCTCAATGAAAGTAGATTGATTCGGATTCGGCAGATCCTTCTCGATATACACTTTGACCTGTCTCTGGTAATCAAAGGGCGAGCCGAGCTTGACAGCATCGAAATCATCCAGGCCGATTCGGCCGGCGAAGAAATCGAAACCGCTTTTCTCCTCAGTGGCCCCTGTGCACAAAGTTGCGCTCGTCAGCACGACTGTTTCATATTTATCAAAAAGGCACCGTTTTATTTCAGGTCCGACATTAAGTGGTGCGCTTTTCAGGCGAATAGTAGCAGTTCTGCTCGAACCGACCTCAAGCCAGTAGATTTGGCCTGCATTGGCCTGCGATAGGAAATTTCCCAAATCATGGATCAACGCTTTGCACAATTCGGCAAACCGAATAATCTCGAATTTTTCATCTTCGTCTTCTTTTTCCTTCGCGAGTCCGGCCAATTCCCGACTGAGATCCTTCAAATGTCCGGAAAGAGTATCGTCGACAAAATTCTTGTGGCATCTGCCTTTTGTCTCATCCTTTGTCTGCTCATACCATACCTGGATTTGCTTAAAGAAGCGTTCAGATTCTTTGCCAATCTTATAGACAAGATCGACCGCTGTTTTGGCATCTGTATGAGTCAAAAGCCCCCTGTGCGACCGCGGATTGTAAAGATTATCGAGGACGAATTTGACTCTTTTGTTACTGATATCTATTCCGAAATGGTCTTCCGCCACATGTTCGGTGTTGTGCGCTTCATCGATAATCACGAACTTATAACCCGGCAGAATAGATGCCCCCTGCTCTTTAAGCACAAGGTCACTGAACAGCAGGGCATGGTTGGCCACAATAATATCGGCATTCTCCAGGCGCCGCCGGGCTGCCCAGTAAAAGCAATCGCGGAAATACAGGCACTTGCGCCCGCGACAATTGCCGTGCTCGCTCCTGACCCTGTCCCATGTCCGGCTCTTCGGTAAAAACGGAAGGTCGCTAAGCGAGCCGTCCTTTGTTTGATCGGCCCAATCCCGTACTTTATCAAACTCCGAATCCGCATCGTCGATTAAACTTCCTTCACGCTGCAGCGTAAATTTCAGCCGCCTTTTACAAAGATAATTGCTCCTGCCTTTTGCCAGAACAGCGTTAAACTTCTGCGGCATACAACTATCCAGGAAGGGAATATCTTTATTTATCAACTGTTCCTGCAGCGTGATGGTAAAGGTGCTAATCAGCACTCTGCCCATGCCATTGGCAGCCAAATCCACGGCGGGGATAAGATAAGCGAAACTCTTACCGACACCCGTGCCGGCCTCGACAGCCAGGTGGCGGCCCTTCAGAAATGCCTGCTGCACCGCGCGGGCCATTTCTATTTGCTCGGTGCGCACTTCGAAATTGACAAGAGATTGAGAGACATCTCCATCAGGGGCAAGAACCTTCCGAATATCCAGACCTGTATAAGTTTTGTTCATAATGAAATAAAGAAGCGATTAAGCAGTAGGGTGGGGCTCTGCCCCACCGTTAATTTTTAACGTCAAAGAAATAGACCGGTGGGCCAAGGCCCACTCTACGAAATACCGTTTAGATCGTGCCGTCTGCAATATCCTTCATGTATTTCTGATACAAGTTTAGGATCTCCCGGTTCGAGGTGATGTTTGTTACGACAAGACGTAAACGTGCTCTTGCCGTTTGCCTTGCCTCGATATCACGGCCGAAGAGCGAAAAATATGTCGAATAGTGACCCTCTCCCTCATAGGGTGTCGATATTGCGAAACAATCATCCGGCGGGGCCATCAGTATTGCCGTCGGAGCCGTATCCGAGCCTCGCCGCAGAGCAATCGGCCTTGCCATCGGCGGCATGATTTTCCAGTCCACGGGATTCGGTTGTTTTTCCCATCGGCCGTCGCGAATGATTGACACGACATCCTCGTTTCGCGGAAACATCTGCCAGTCGCCAAAGGATTTCTTCGCTGTCAGAAAAGTCCGTTTGCCTACGGTCTCAGGAAAGGCGGCAACAAAAACTTGAGACAACGGAAAAGACTCGTGAAAATAGGATGCCAGAAAGACTTCGAATTTGCTCAAATCCTTGCCGGCTTTGACAATTGTCTCGACGTCGAGCGTCGAGCCGTCCCGGAAGCGGTAGACGGCGGCCAACTCAAAAGGCCGGTCGTCTGCCTCGGGCCATGTGACCTGAACGGCCCCGTCAGGCAACAGTTTTGATGTGCCCGGCCAACTCCAAGCCGCCGTTCCGTATCTCTTGTTCGTCGTGAATACCCGATAGTAACTGAGGATGCCGTATGCCCCGTTGAGCGCCGTGCCGGTAGGGATATGCACTGCCGAAGTCAGGCCCAGGCCTTTGCCGGCCTGGCGCAATCCACCGCGGAGGATGCCTGTGTCGAATTCGTATCCGCCTTCTTTGTTCTCAGTGAATGCGAGCCTGCCCGTACCGCCGGTGACATCTCCGGCAAATGTCAAGCTAACAGTGATTGTCATCGCGCAGGCCACGATAACGATACACAGGGTCTGCGTCATGCGGTTCGTTCCAGAATGACCGGTCATTTTACATACTCTCCTTTAATTGTGCCGCCGGGGCCCGGGCGTCTGATGCGCACCAACTCTTGTTTGCCTGCTTCTTATTTGCTCTTTTCAACGGAGCAGGCCACTCGAAAACCGATTATGTCCATTTCGGGCAGCCACCACATGCTCTTCGGGATCTGTGGGTCGCCGGAGCGCCACCATTTTTCCTCGAAGGCCCTGGCCGCACAGCGCAGCTCCTCAGCGGGGCAACTATAGTCGCCGCCGCGGGCTACGTGGATTTCACCGGTTTCCGGTCCCTTCGGATTGACCGCCGGAGTCTTTGCCGCGGCTTGCTTGTAAGCGTCTGGACTGTAGAAATCGTACACCCATTCACGAACGTTGCCAGACATATCATAAATACCCCATGCGTTGGCCTTCTTCTTGCCCACCGCATTGGTCTCGCTGTCGGCGGTTTTCTCATACCATGCGTACTCTTTAAGCTTCTCGGGGTCGCTTCCGACGGCAAAGGCGCTCGTTGTGCCGGCCCGGCAGGCGTACTCCCACTCGGCCTCTGTCGGAAGACGGTACGTCTTGCCCGTATTCCTGGAAAGCCATCGGCAAAAAGTCATGGCGTTGTGCCAGGTCATTCCCATGGCAGGATGCTTGTTCTCGTAGCCCATCGTCATATCACCGTAGACCGGAGTCGGGCCGGTAATGGCGTCAATGTCGCTGTCGGCCTTCTCGTTTTCCTTCTGCGACTCCTGTGTTGTTATGAAGTCTCTCTTGGCGCTGACTGTTTCCTGATAGTAAGCCATAAACAGCTCGATTGTGGTCTCGGTCGTGCAGAGGTAAAAATTATCGACGCGGACTTCATGCTGGGGTCCTTCGTCGTCTTTTCGACCGGCTTCGTTTGCGGGACTGCCCATAAGGAAATTTCCGGCCGGTATCAGGACCATATCGAAGGATATTTTCTCGCCGGTTTTCGTTGTGACGGTCTCTGTAAATTTCTTCGCAGGTTCATCCTGTGCGGCTGCAAAATTTGCGGCAATCAGGACACCCAAACATATCGCCACAGCAGCGACAGGCATAAATTTACGACTTATAAACATATTCTATCTCCTCAAAAAACATGTCTCAAACAGAACAAGAAAGTATATTTAGATTCAAATCATTTTTGTATAGCCCGGTTTCGGCACCGGATAACTTCCGTCGGCGCCGACGCGAGTCGGCGGCTCCATGCCGTCGTGACAGTCTTCCGGCCTGGGCGGATAGTAGAAGTCGGACGCATTGACCTGCTCCCATGTCACTTCTTTGCCGGTGCAGCATGAGATTTGTCCCATCACGCCGACCATCGTGCTGCGGACCATGTAGTCGCCGTTGTTGACGGGCTTGCCGGAGCGAATCGCCGCGAACAGCACATCGTGCTCCCTCTGATAAGGATCGCATCGGCCTTCCCACCGCCAGTTTGTCTCGCCCCAGATCCGGCACTGCAAAACTGATGCTCTGCCCTTGCTGCCGTGTATGATGCTGGAAGTGCTGTCATAACAATTGCTGGTAGTCCGGCAGAACGCATAGATGGGCACACCATTTTCATATTCGTAAATGACCGAATGATGGTCGAAAACGTCGCCGTAAATCGGGTCGGTCATCGAAGAGCGGCCGGCGAGACCATGACATTTCGCCGGGGCCTTGTTATGCATCACCCACGTGGAACGGTCCAGGTTGTGCACCAGCGACTGGGGGACATCGTCGCCGGAGAGCCAGCGGAAATGGTATTGCGTGCTGCACTGCCATTCGAGTTCCGTGAGCCCCTCCTTGCGGGGGATAACGACATACGGCGCTCGGAGGAAGTTTTCCTCGATGGCGACCACGTCACCAATAACGCCATCGTGGATACGCTGGATTGTCTCGGCGTAGCCGGTGTGGTAGCGGCTCTGCAGGCCTGAGACCAGGCACAGCCCCTTTTCTTTCGCCAAGTCACCCGCCTTCTGCATGAGCTTGAGCCCGACCGGGTCGATGCCGTGAGGTTTCTCCACAAAGACATGCTTTCCCGCCTTTATTGCCGAGAACGCATGGAAGGGATGGAACTTGGCTGCGTTGGCAATCAGCACAACGTCCACCGATTCGATCACGTGCTTGTAACCGTCGAAGCCGGCGAAGCAGTGGTCGTCGTCCACTTGCACCTGGTCGCCTTTCTGCTCCTTGAGAAGCCGTCGTTTGTCTTTGACGCGGTCTATAAAGATATCGCACATTGCCACCAGCCGGGCGCCGGAGTCCGCGGTGAGCGCCTGGGCGGCTGCGCCGGTGCATCGCCCGCCGCAGCCGATCATGCCCACGCGGATAATATTACTTCCAGCGGCATATACCCTGTGCCCAAGGTACACGCCCGATACGGCTGCCACGGTTGATGCTTTAAGGAAGTCGCGACGCGTTGTGCCGGCGCTTTTGCCTGATTTACTTGAACTTGCCATACTACCTCCTTTTTCGATGTGTCTTTGTCAGACTGTGTTTTTTCTGATTTAGGATCAAGATTTTCCTGATATCCCGTTTAATTGACTCTTTCGTATAGTTTTGCCAATTCTTTTACTAATAATTATCAAATCGACTTCGTATTATATTCTCTTGGCATTTCGGATTCAAGCTTTGTTCGGAGAATGGTGATACTTTAATAAATACCCCTCGGTTGGTGGCAGCCTCAAGCGCAGCGTTCCCCCGAGAGAAGTCGAATGGGTTGGGAATAGCCTATCTGACGTTTACCATCCCCAAAGCCTTCGGCTTTGAGGCTGCCACACGCACAAAAAACCCCGGTCCCGGTTGAGCCGAAACCGGCGGCGAATTGACAAGAATTATACTACGCGAATTCTTTGTATTCGCGGTCCTTGAGGATGCCCGGCTGCGGAACCGGATACTCACCCTTGGAGTTGGAACGCAAAGGAGCAGGTGAATCCATCGTGAACTTGTCCACATCAGGAGCAAACTCGTGCGGGCAGTTGAGTGCCTGCTCGAATGTGATCACCTGCCCGGTGTGGGCAGCCATGCGGCCCATCGTATTGACCAGACTCGCCTCGGCGCCGCGTTTAACCTCGTTATAAGGTTTGTCCTGGCGGATCGCATCAATCAAGTCGTTCCATTCGTTCTGATAGGGGTTTGCCTCTTCTCGATTGATTTTGGATTGCCAGATCATGTCTGATCGCACGGGAGCCTGGCCCTTGAAAAGACTGGAGGGCCTCCCACAATCGCCGCTCTTGGAAGCGATTGCCATGCCTTTGGTGCCGTGAAGGTAGCTCGAGTAGATGCTCTGGCAGCCCGTCATGCGGCGCCCATCGAAATTGAACGTAGTTCCGTCGGCATACGTATATTCCACCGCGTACACGTCAAGATTCTGGTCAACGCTATCGTCGTGATAGTGTCGAGCACCAAGCGCCTGGGCCTTAACCGGCCAGGCGTTCTTCATCCAGCCGAGATGATCGATGATGTGAATGTAGTAGTCACTATACATACCGCCGCTTGCCCACAGGAAGCTGTGAAACTTCCGGATCTGATAGAGCAGCTCACTGATTCCGTCCGGTTTGGGTGTGGCAGTAGCTGAGCGGCCGGCCATCCGGTAGCCGCGCTGCAGGATGATGTCCCCGATTTCGCCATCGTGAACTCGCTTGGCCAGTTCTTCAAGCGCCCGGCTGTGACGGGACATCAGGCCAACACCCACTTTGAGGTCCTTCCTGTCCGCCTGTTCGGCGAGCTTGATCATCCTGTGAGTCGTCGGACCGTCCACCGTGACCGGCTTTTCCATGAACACGTTAAGGCCCTTGGCAATTGCGTAAGTGAAATGCACCCAGCGGAATGCCGGCGGGGTTGCAAGAATCACCACATCACCTTTATCAAGGCAGTCCATTGCTTTTTTGTAACCGTCGAAACCGATGAATTGGCGTTCCTTGGGTACTTCCAACTGTTGCTGGTGTCCTTTTTCCAGATTAGTATAGCTGCGATCAAGACGGTTCTGGAAGACGTCGGCCATAGCAACGAGCTTGATCGGGCCATTCTTGACTGACAGAGCGTCAGTGGCCGCGCCTGTACCACGTCCGCCACATCCGACCAAAGCTATTTTGATTGTATTGCTTTCTGCTGCATAGATGCGCGGAGCCAAACCAGCCGCCAGTGCCGAAGTAGCCGCTATTCGGCCTGTATTCTTCAGGAATTCACGACGTGTTGTACCAGGATCTTTGCCTGATTCATTTGAATTTGCCATTGTTTCTCCTTTTCGATGTTTCGTTGTCAGATTATATCCTGTTTTATAAGAGCGAAATCTTCCGTGAAATCGGCTGTAATATGCTTACAAATGCCGTCCGGCCGAATCTTATGCGAACGTTGCCGTACAAGTTAACCATAATACCAGCTTGCCTCTGCCGGTTCAAGTTGTTTTTCGATGACTTTGAAGTCCTCAAATCGCATCGTCAATCCATAAAAAAACCGTAGTTTCCAGTAGAAGCGGAAACTACGGCAAATTGTTCTTTGTTCAGATTTATTTTTGTTATGCGAAGTCTTTGTATTCGCGGTCTTTGACGATACCGGGCTCGGGAACCGGATATCTGCCTTCGGAATTGGCCCGCAGAGGTGCAGGAGAATCCATAGTTAACTTATCCAGTCCAGGGGCCATTTCGTGGTCGCTGTTGAGGATTTGTTCGTAGGTGATTTCCTGGCCGGTATGGGCTGCCATGCGACCAAGACTCGTAACGAGGCTACCCTTAACGCCGCGCTCGACTTCGTTGTATGGCTTGTCGTTGCGGATAGCATTCACCAGGTCGTTCCATTCGTTTTGGTATGGATTCCCCTCGTCGCGGCTGACTTTGGATTCCCAGACCATACTCGAGCGTGTCGGATCCTGGCCCTTGTGAATGCTGGAGGGCATTCCACAGTCGCCGCTCTTCGAGACGACCGCCATACCCTTGCTGCCGTGAGCGTAGCTGGAGTAAATGTCTTTGCAGCCAGTCATGCAGCGCCCATCCATGATGAACGTTGCGCCGTCGGGGAATGTGTATTCCACCGAATACGTATCGAAATTCTGATCCACGTAAGTGATTCCTTCGGGACTCTGCCGATAGTGCCGGCCGCCCAGGGCCTGGGCCTTGACCGGCCATGCGTTCTTCATCCAGCATTGATGATCGATGATGTGGATGTAAAAGTCGCTGAAGCACCCGCCGCTTGCCCAGATGAAGCTGTGGAACCGCTGTACCTGGTAAAGCAGGTCGCTGATGCCGGGTGGCTTGGGCAGCGAGGAGAAAAACCCGATGGGGCCGGCCATCCGGTAACCGCGCTGCAGAATTACATCACCGATTTCGCCGTCATGGATACGTTTTGCCAGCTCTTCGAGCGCCCGGCTGTGACGGGACATCAAACCCACTCCTACTTTGAGGTTCTTCGCCTTTGCCTCTTCGCCGAGCTTGAACATCCGCCGGCTGGTCGGGCCGTCCACGGTGACGGGTTTTTCCATAAAGACATTGAGGCCTTTCTTGATGGCGTAGGTGAAGTGCACCCAGCGAAAAGCCGGAGGCGTTGCGAAAATCGCAACATCGCCAGGACTCAGACAATCCATCGCATGCTTATAAGCATCGAAGCCGATGAACTTACGATCCTCCGGCACATCCACCTGGTCGGCGTGCATTTTCTTCAAATTCTGATAACTGCTTTTAAGGCGATTTTCGAAGACGTCGGCCATGGCAACGAGCTTAATCGGGCCTTGTTTGACGGACAGGGCATTGTCCGCTGCACCGGTACCCCGGCCTCCGCAGCCGACTAAGACCACCTTGATGGTGTTGCTCTGCCCGGCGTAAATTCGCGGCGCTATCCCAGCGGCTAAGGCTGAGGCCGCGGCGATTCGGCCGGTATCCTTCAAAAATTCGCGACGTGACGTGTTTTTTTGACTAATTTCATTCATCGTGGGTCTTCTCCTAATGACTGGTCTCTTACGGACGGTTATTGAATAAAGACTATGTTAACTCCGGAAATTATTTTCGGCCCGGAGCACAAAACTCGTTCAAGCTCCATAGCAACAATTATCTTCATGATCCGGCATTTGACAAGCTTTTTTTCAGCGTGGAATTAATTTACGCCGGACAGATCAAGACGGTGTTCGAGCAATACATAGAAAACCTATTCGAGATTGTCTTCGGATTTGTCGGCTTGCTCATAAATTAGAGCAATATCATAGAGCATTTTTTCGAGCCTGGAAAAGTATTCCTCTTCGGAGAAATTATCTCTCGAATCCCTCAACGCCATAACCTCAAGTTCCAGCCGGTCGCGTTTGGCTCGCAGTTCGAGCGGCATTTTATTCTCGGCCTGACTATGGACAAGGCAGAACTGATGGGCGCGGTAGCCGTCAAGGGCTGCGCCATCTTCGGAAGTTTTTACCGGCCGGACACCGCGAAACCAGTCGGCACGCGTGCCAAGACCGTCGCCATTGTCGTCGAGCAGAGCATACTCGGTAACCAGTCGGCCGGCGGCCAAGTAGAATTCATCGACGCGATGAGAAGCGGTTAGAAATGCTTCGAGCAGCGAGGTCTGGCCATCTTTGTCAAGGTCGGCCTTCGGCTCGGCGATCGCGCCGGCTAAATATTCGCCGAACCGCGTGTAATTTTGTT
>CAZHBL010000178.1:0-9194 GCA_964530105.1 uncultured Pirellulales bacterium
CCAAAATCGCCAAAGCCCACGGCGAAAAGCTGCCATATATGCTCGTGGTCGGCCCTAAAGAGGCTGAGGCCGGCACAGTGAACGTTAGGATCCAAGGTATTAAAGAGAACAAAACTATTGATATTGACGAGTTTTTAGGAAAAATAAAAAGCAAAATCGCCGATAAAATAATTGATTTGGCTTTATGATATTTATGAGTTATAATTCGCTAATGTAAATTTAATTAAGGGTAGTCCGTTTAGGTTATACTTTTTTATTGAAAGGTAAGGTGACGCACGATAAGTAAACAAAGCTTAAAGGTAAATGGGGGAATTAAGGCTAAATTAGTTAGGCTGATTGATGGAGAAAACAATCAGGTAGGGGTAGTAGATATACATGAGGCAATGACCAGGGCGCGTGATGCGGAACTGGACCTTGTAGAGGTTGCCCCTACGAGCGACCCACCGGTTTGCCGCATAATGGATTACGGCAAGTGGTTATATGAGCAAAAACGCAAGACTCGTGAGGCTCATAAGAAAAGCTCCCGTCATGTTACGACGTTGAAGGAAATCAGGCTCAGGCCCGAAACCGACAAGCACGACCTGGATATGAAGCTCAAGCACGGGCGGGAATTTCTGGAAAAAGGCCATAAACTACAATTCACAATGTTCTTTCGCGGGCGCCAGATGCTGCACAGAGACCGAGGCTACGAGGTCCTCGAACAGATTACCGAATCACTGCAGGATTTGGCGAAGATCGAGCGTCCGGCAAGAATGGCTAACAGACGCATGACTTTATTACTCGTGCCAAAATAGCCGCCCGTCCGCAAATTCTGTCCGTCCCGGTAAAGATTTGCTTACGGCTTAGATAATCTGACCTCAATAAAAGGCAGCCCGCCCGATTCCTCACGGAGAATCTTGCCCCATAAACTGGGTTCAAGGCAAGCTCTTAGCCCATTCCACTCCGCTCAGAACCTGTCCTGAGGAATTCGAAGTGGTAGACTCTACCGGAGGGGATAAAGCTACTCACTAATTCTCTTTCTCCATCCGCTAAACGCTATCCACGATCCATTTTTTTCATTTTTTTTTCATTTTTTAAAGAATTACTATCAACATTTACCCCGTAAGAGATGCTCCCAATTTTAAGTAAACGCCGGTATTGGCTAAAGAAAACAAGGCTATATTGAAATTTGTTTAGCTGAATGAAAAGAAAGTATTGATAGGAAAATGTGCCGCTACGGTTTTTTTTGCTTTAAAATCTTTTATGTTTCGTATACAATACCCGGGCCAAAAGCCGATAAAGCTATTGGTGTGCTTGCTATTATAGATAACATTGAGAGCCTGAGTAAGGCAATATAAGGCAAAGGTTTAAGCGAATTTGAAAAAATAAATAGATGCGAAGAATCGTTCATTGCAATCTCACATTTATAGCCAATGAAGTTCCGATATCCATTGATCAATCCTTTTAATTGTCTGATCGCATCGTTCGTCACCTGCTCAGATATATCGCAACAACCTCCTCTTATTACCCACCTCGACTCGTGACAGGGTTTAAACTTGGGAGCGTGATTATGAAGATACTTCTCGTCAATCCGGATGTACCGCTTACATTCTGGAGTTTCAAAAAAGCATTAAAGTTCATTTCGAAAAAGGCTGTTCTGCCGCCTCTGGGACTCCTGACGGTTGCCTCAATACTGCCAAGGGAGTGGGAAAAAAGGTTGATTGACATGACCACAACGAAATTACGGGATAGAGACATTCGATGGGCCGACTACGTATTCATTACGGCCATGGTCATCCAGCGAAAATCTGCGGATCAGGTGATTGAGCGATGCCGGAAGATTGGGGCCAAAGTTGTAGCAGGTGGTCCTCTTTTTACCAGTCTTCCCGAAGAGTTTGTGCATGTAGATCACCTGGTGCTCAAAGAAGCCGAATTAACCTTGCCGCTGTTCGTAAGAGACCTTCAAAAAGGTTGTCCCGGAAAAGTGTATAATACGAACGAGAAAGCGGATTTACATCAGACACCGGTTCCCCTTTGGAATCTGATCAAGATGAAAAAATACGCCATGATGTGTGTCCAATATTCACGGGGGTGTCCTTTCGATTGTGATTTCTGCGATGTTACAACACTGTTCGGACACAGGATTCGTATGAAGACGACAGATCAGGTGTTGGCTGAATTGGAGAATCTGTATGCTCTCGGCTGGCGAGACGAAGTGTTCTTTGTCGATGATAACTTCATTGGAAATAAAATCCATCTTAAAAAAGAATTACTTCCTGCTGTCATAGCCTGGATGAAAAGCAGAAAATACCCCTTCTCGTTCAATACGCAGGCATCCATCAATCTCGCTGACGATGAAGAATTAATGGCATTGATGGTACAGGCCGGTTTTGACTGTGTGTTCATCGGGATTGAGACTCCCAATGAGGAGAGTCTGAGCGAATGTAACAAACTGCAGAACAAAGGTCGTGATTTAGTTGCCTGTGTCAAAACGATCCAGAGATCCGGCATGCAGGTTCAGGCTGGATTTATTCTCGGATTCGACAGCGATAAGTCTTCGAGTTTCGATAATCTGATTCATTTTATCCAACAAAGTGGAGTGGTGACTGCTATGGTTGGCCTGCTCAATGCTCCCAGGGGAACCAAACTCTATCGCAGACTTATGACTGAGAACAGGCTCTCAGTAGCCGCCACAGGTGATAACACGGATTTCTCAATAAACTTTGTGCCTAAGATGGGGATCGATAATCTTCTCAAAGGATACCAAAAAGTTGTAAGCACAATCTATTCACCCAGAAACTACCATGAAAGGGTTCTGACATTTCTCAGGAACTACAGGCCTGGTAAAAATAACAAGCCGAGATATCGATTTTGTGATATCAAGGCGTTTCTGAAATCTACCTGGCATTTGGGAATAATAGGCAAAGACAAACTGTCCTATTGGAAACTCATTCTCTGGTCACTCAGAAGGCCGCAATATCTCCATTTAGCTGTTACGCTCGCTATCTGTGGATTACATTTTCGCTCGATTTTTGAAAGCTATAGTCATGCATAATTGGGGGATTTGATTATGACACGTGAAGAAGGCTACGATCAGGGATATGAAGAAGGCTATGGAAATGGACATCAGGAGGGGTATGCGAAGGGCCATGAAGGATTTGAGAAAGGACGTAAACAGGGTTATGAGGAAGTTCTTGAAAAGAGGTGATGTTGTAACGTTTCTTAATCAAGGATTCTTACAGGTAGGGAACGCCCCATACCAAAGCAACCACATCGCCAATACCTGATCAAGTTGCCCGGCGTCTTGACAATTTCCGGCGCCGCCCCCGGCCGGTACGCGACTTTTTGCCCGTAGCCGGTTCTTTCCATGTGTGCCGAACTGATTTAGATTGTTCTGCCGGTTGCGACTGTGACGAATCGGGTTTGGTGCGGCTAAAGCCTTTACATATTTCAGGCTGGAGTTTGCGTCCTATGAACTTGCCGACCTCTCGCAGGTACTTTTGCTCTTCGCTCGAAACAAACGTGATCGCGTCGCCGGTGGCCGCCGCTCGGCCTGTACGGCCTATCCGATGGACGTAATCCTCGGCGTGAGTGGGTACGTCGTAATTGATGACGTGTGATATCCCCACGACGTCGATGCCGCGAGCGGCGATATCGGTTGCGACCATGACCTGATACTTGCCGCTGCGAAAGCCGTCGAGGGCCTGCTGCCGCTGGTTCTGGGTGCGATTCGAATGTATCGCGACCGCGGCGATGCCGGCGCGTTTGAGCTGTCGGCTGATTTTGTCTGCCCCGTGTTTGGTCCGCGAGAACACCAGCACGCTGAACATCCGCCAGTCTTCTATCATGTGCAGCAGGAGGTCCATCTTCATCGCCTTCTCGATTGCGTAGAAATGCTGCGTAATCGTATCGATCGGGTTGCGGGGCCGGCCTATCTGTATCACCTTCGGCGATTTCAGCATGTCGGCCGCCAGGGTCTTAACCTCCGGCGATATCGTCGCCGAGAAAAGCATTGTCTGACGCTTCTTAGGCAAAGTGCCTACAATCTTCCGCACATCATTAATAAAGCCCATATCCAACATTCGGTCGGCCTCGTCAAGAATAAGCACTTCGATATGTCTCAGGTCGATCGTTCTTCGCTGCATGTGGTCCATAAGCCGACCCGGTGTCGCGACAACGATCTCGATTCCGCGTCGAAGCGCACTGAGCTGAGTCTGAATATTCACGCCCCCATAAACGGCCAGCACGTGCAAATCCAGAAATCGCCCGTACCCGAGTATGGACTTTTCGATTTGCAGCGCCAACTCGCGAGTCGGCGTAAGAATAAGCGATTTGATAACCTTTTTCTTGCCCGCCTTCTCATGGTAGAGCCGATCCAGAATAGGCAGCACAAACGCAGCCGTCTTACCTGTGCCCGTTTGGGCGCAACCGATAATATCTCTGCCCTCAATAGCAGCAGGGATCGCCTGGGACTGAATTTCAGTTGGAGCGGTATAGCCGGTAGCAAGAATACCGCGAGCCAGCGGATCTGAAAGACCAAAAGTTGTAAATGACATTAAATAATCCTAAAAAATACTATATTCAAACTGATTCAAACATAGAGATTAATCGTAATCGCCATACATGAACCTCTCTTTAAAAAACACAGGTAAAACAACCGAAATGATGCGGAAAGTAGATCTTGAGGCGGATCCAGTAGCATACAGAGTGATTTTGCTTCAAGGCTTCACTACGCGATCATTACAATACAATATATTTCTGAAAGCTATTATATGGTTGTATACTACGGTGGCAAGCATAATGTTCTATCATCGCAAAAAACTCTCCGCCGCTTCGATTTGAAAGATGGGAGGATATTATGTACATTTGCCTATTTGTAACGTTGACTGAACAAAGGGATGCCAAAGCCAATTTCAAAACGTTGCCTGATGCGATTCGGCTGTGGGCTTGTTTTTAGTCGGTTAAGGCGAAAAGGGCCGATGAAGGATATTATGGATTTTTTCGAAAAACTGACGGTATTGATATTGACCTTAGGCGGAAAATAGCTTAAACTACCAAACTTATATTATTTTGACACCGAAAAGATCGGCAGTAAACGGCCTTTTCGATGCGTGATATCGGATATATTCTATTAAGGGAAATAGTTAAATGCCTAAACAGAAGACCCATAAGGGATTGAGCAAAAGAGTCAAGGTTACCGCTACCGGCAAGATAAAGAGCCATCGCTCCGGCGGCGGGCATCTGATGAGCGGTAAAAACGCTAAACGCCGAAGGCGCATTAGCAGCTCGATTATTATGACCGATAAAATGGCCCGTACAGCCAGGATTAAACTCTGCGATTAGATACAATGAGAAAATATTCAATAGAAGATAGTCAATAAATAATTGTGCAGGTCTGCTTCTCGGCTCTCATTCAGCTGCCGCCAGCGGGCCTTAATAATCGATAAATTTCAAAGGAAAGCTGAAATGCCAAGAGTTAGAAAAGGCGCCGCAAGACGCCAGGCGAAAAAACGAGTCCTCAAAGCAGTAAAAGGCCATAGCGGTGCCACCGGCCGGCTATATCGGCTGGCAAAAGAAGCCGGTGTCCGGGCGGCAGTCAATGCTCGAATCGGCCGAAAACTCCGAAAACGCGACTTCCGGGGCCTGTGGATTACCCGATTGAGCGCAGCGTGCCGGCAGCGGGGCGTCAGATATAGCGAGTTCATTAACGGCTGTAAAAAGACAAACATTGCACTGAATCGGAAAATGCTGAGCGAAATTGCCATTGACGACCCGAAGGCCTTCGACGCTATTATCGAAGCTGCAAGTGCCACTGCGAAATCGTAAATCGTAACAAGACCTCGTGTTACAGGCCACGATGCGCGAAGTACGAGAAAATGCTTGAGCAATTTGAAAAAATTGGCGAAGAAGCACTCGCTGAGCTGCAAAAAGTTGCCGATCTTGCCGCTCTGGAGGATTTCCGTATAAAGTATCTGGCCCGCAAAGGGCAGGTTACCCAGATGCTCAGCCAGATCGGAAAGTTTCCGCCCGAAGAAAAGCCAAAGGCCGGCCAGCTCGCCAACAAGGTTAAAAAAGATGTAACCAGAGCGTTCGAAGAATTAAAAGTAGCCCTACAAGCACAGCAGGACAAACCAAAAGAGCTTATAGATGTCACTTTGCCGGGCATACCTGTTAGGATTGGCAAGACGCACGTCATTACGCAGACCTTAAATGAGCTGCTGGATATATTCGGCAGAATGGGGTTCGGCGTAGCTTACGGCCCCGAGGTCGAGGACGAGTGGCACAATTTCATCGCACTGAATATCGGCCCCGAGCATCCGGCGAGGGATCCTTCGGATAATTTCTATATTTCCGATGACACCCTCCTGCGGAGCCAGACCTCGACGATTCAGATTCGCGTAATGGAGCGCACGAAGCCGCCCATTCGGGTTGTCGCACCGGGGCGGGTCTATCGTCCGGATACCGTCGATGCCACCCACATGTATATGTTCCATCAGCTTGAAGCACTCGTCGTCGACGAGGGTGTCAGCATGGTCGATATGAAGACCACCATCGAGCAGTTCATTCATACCTTTTTCGGCCCGGATACCAAATGGCGTTTCCGGCCGAGCTTCTTCCCGTTCACCGAACCCAGTGCTGAGGTCGATTTGCTCTTAAAGGACAAGACCGGCGGTGAAAGCTGGGTTGAGATGGGCGGCTGCGGCATGGTCGATCCGAACGTATTCGACGCCATCGGCATCGACAGCGAAAAATACACTGGCTGGGCCTTCGGTTTCGGCATAGAACGCTTAGCTATGAGAAAATACGAAATCACCGACATCCGCCTGTTCTTCGAGAACGACCTGCGATTCCTGGGCCAATTCTGATTTATCAGGACTTCAAGTAAATGGCCTGTCGCAGGATTTTCACAATATTTAGCTCTGCCGCAGTGGCGGCGGGCGTTGCTATTTGACGGAGTCGTCGGTTGGCAGGCCGAGCTTTTTGTAGAGATTTCGTCGGCCGGCTTTGTCGCCGTCGAGGATCGCTTTGGCGTATTCGGCTACTTCCTTGGCGTGGGCTCGCGGCACGACGATGACGCCGTCGCCGTCGGCGACAATTACATCACCCGGCTCGACCAGAACGCCGCCGCAGACGATGGGACGGTTGACAGATTCGATCTCGTTTCGGCCCGGCCGAATGCCCCGGCCCGGCTTCCTAAAATATAGCGGGACCTTCTCGGTTATGATCTCGTCGGTGTCGCGGGCCGTGGCGTTGGTGACCACGCCGACGCACCCGCGGACCTGCCAGCCCATGATATTGTTCGAGCCGATGGAGCCGACGTCGGAATCAGGGGCATCGTCGATAACCAGTGCCGTGCCCTTGCGAATGAGCGGCACGAAAGGCTCGCTGGATAGCTGGTTGTACCACTGGCCGACCCAGCGGTCGAACGGTCCGGTTTCCATGGCCGGGGCAGGGGGCTTGTTGGTTGGGACATAACGCACAGTCAAGGCGATGCCGATAAATCGGTGTTTATAGTGCACCGTGTCTTTCCATAGGGCGTGAATTTCCGGCGACATAAGGCCGGTATTGGTCAGGCCTACCTTATCCATCCCGTCGGAAACGTCGGAGACCCGCAATTCCTCGAAAAATTTGAGGATTTGTTCGTCATCTTGAGCGCTGTAAATTTTTGTTGGAATGTAATTTTTGCCGGTCCTCAGTTCCTGGGTGTTCGGCCCGGCATTCTCGTTAGCTAATGCCGGCCTGGAATAAGAGCCTGAAAAAAACAACGAGAATCCCAATGTCGCGATTAAAACCAGTGCGATTGCCACTATTGTTGTTTTTGAGCTTCTTGTTTGCATTTTCTTGTCTCCCAAATTTGCAAATGTTCAAACCAGCTTGTTTCTATGGTCAGCACAATATCAAAACGTTAATAATATATGCTCTTCCCGCTCCGTTACAAGGCAAAAAGGGAAGTTCTTGATAATTTTAAGATATTCAGGTAGATTGACACGGCATGAAAAACCGGATAATTTATAGGCAAAAGCGATGATTGAAATAACGGGTGGCACATTTATAAATGAGGATGAGCTTGTATTCAAGGTCTCCCGGAGCGGCGGGCCGGGGGGGCAGAATATCAATAAGGTCAATACCCGTGTAATGCTGTTGTTTGATGTGGCTAATTGCGGGAGTCTTTCCGATTTACAAAAGCAGAGGATCCTCACCCGCCTGGCAACCCGTTCTGACAAGAATGGTGTGCTGAGAGTTGTCTCACAAAAGTTCAGAACACAGAGGACGAATCGCAACGCCGCTGTCGAGCGATTGCAGGACTTACTGACCGGTGCTCTTAAAATCAGGCCCGTTCGGAAAAAAAGTAAGGTCCCGTATGCAGCGAAGCAGCGGCGGTTGGAGGAAAAAAGACGGAGAAGCCTGTTAAAGAAGCAGAGGTCGGCGAAGAAGATAACTGGGGATTTCACAGATTAGGGCAGTAACGAAACAGAGAGAATCACCGGCGTTTTCGGCCTCGGACCATCAAAAGGACCACGATAGCGGTGACTATCATGATTATCAGTACTTCCTGTGGACCTACCAACACAGCCGCCATGGCAATTTAAACTCCCTGCTTATAAAGTTTATATTCGGCAGAGCTTTCTTAAAAAGACTCTTTTGGATGAGACTTTTACGCTCATTTGTGTCGAAAATCAAGTAAATATTTAAAGTTAGGAACTTCTTTTCCGCCGTTCGGTTATAAAAACTGGCGGAAAGAAAGAATTTTTTATAGATTAAAGTTCGTGCTACTGCGTCGTATAAGTAGGTAAGCTGATTCCGAGGCTCTTTAGGCTGAACTTAGATGCTGGATGAAAAGCGTCTAATATGGGAACTCAAGCATGGCAGCAATGAGGCTCTGCGTCAGATTTATATGGAATATAAAGATAACCTGCTGACAATAGCCGCTTCTATGCTGCACGATACGTGCGTTGCAGAAGATGTTCTGCACGATGTCTTTGTTTCTTTTGCCGGGAGCATCGGAAATATTCAGTTCCGGGGCAGCTTGAAAAGTTATTTAACAGCCAGTGTCGTTAATCGCGTACGGGATATGTACAGGAAAAAAAAGCATTACCTGGTTGAGCTTGAAGAAGCAGGCCAGTTGACCGCGGATTCCGATGGGCCCTTGCGGTTGGCTGAATTTGGCGAAGATGCCGGGCGGTTGACCGACGCATTGGCCCGGCTTCCGTTTG
>CAZHBL010000179.1:0-9189 GCA_964530105.1 uncultured Pirellulales bacterium
CGGCCGAGTTTATGTTAGAGCACGGCTTTGTGGATATGATTGTGCATCGCAAAGACCTGCGGCGAGAAATCGCCCGCCTGATAGACTATTGTCAAAAATAAATATTCTCTCAGTTACTGCTGGCAAGTTCAGAATTTGAAAGCTTTAGCATGGTTGCACTTGGCGTTTTCCTGCATGCTTTGGGAGGTTTTGCAGCAGGCAGTTTCTACATTCCCTTTAAGAAGGTTCGCAACTGGGCCTGGGAAAGCTACTGGCTCGTAGGCGGTTTTTTCTCTTGGATTATTATTCCGCTGCTGGTGGCGTTACTGACCGTCCCCGGGCTTTTTTCAATTCTCGGCGAGGCGCCCGTTAAAAGCATCCTGTTATGTTATCTCTTCGGCCTGTTATGGGGCATCGGGGGACTGACGTTCGGTCTGTCGATGCGTTATCTGGGAATGTCGCTCGGATATGCAATCGCACTTGGTTTCTGCGCGGCGTTTGGCACAATCATCCCGCCTGTATTCCACGGGCAGTTCGGCGGTCTTCTAAGACTTGCATCGGGCCGAACGATGCTGGCCGGCGTTGTTGTTTGTCTTGCCGGTATCGGAATTTGCGGCTGGGCGGGTGTGTCCAAGGAAAAAGGGATGCCGGAAGAGAAAAAGAGGGAGACAATAAAGGAATTCAATTTCGTAAAGGGGCTCTGGGTTGCTGTTTTTGCCGGTGTGATGAGTGCCTGCATGGCGTTCGGGATAGCGGCGGGCAAGCCGATTGCTCAGCTTGCGGTCGATCGCGGCGTGCATTCTTTATGGCAAAACAGCGCCGTTTTCATCTGCATCCTTGCCGGCGGATTTACGACTAATTTTATCTGGTGCGTTTTTCTGAATCTTAAGAACCGCACGGGGAGAAATTATCTCGATAGCGGCAACAAATCGTTTCTCGGCAATTATATTTTTTCAGCCCTGGCCGGTACGACATGGTATCTCCAGTTTATGTTCTACGGTATGGGTACTACCAGAATGGGCAGGTACGATTTTTCGAGCTGGACCATCCACATGGCATTCATCATTGTTTTCAGCAATATATGGGGGATAATTTTCCACGAGTGGAAAGGGTCCGGCCGCAGGACGCACCTGATTGTTTTTGCCGGGATTATTGTGCTGATACTCTCAACGGTTGTTGTAGGATTCGGAAACTATCTTGCGGCGTTGGGAAAGTAGGGTGGGACTGGCCCCACTGATATTGTTAAGGAAAGTAGTTTGTCAATGGCAAAGAAAGAGACAATGACTTCGAGGCAGCGTGTCCTCAAGGCTCTCAATCATCAAATCCCGGACAGGGTACCGATAGACCTCGGCGGCTTCCAGACCGGCATTCATAAAGGTGCGTACGTCGAACTGCTTGATTATCTGGGCATTGACAATGAGCTGACAATCATGGATCCTGTCCAGCAGCTTGCCAGGCCATGCGAAGAGCTCCTGCAGCGTTTTCATGTCGATATTCGTTATGTGTGTGCTCACGGCCCGGACAGCTTCAAGGGCGGCATCGAGCAAAATACTCGCGACGGCAGGCTATGGCACGATTTAAAAGATGAGTTCGGCGTCGTATGGTCTATGCCGGATGACCAGCAGCTCTATATGGACATCTCGCATCACCCGCTGGCCGACGCTACTGTCAAAGACATTGCGGATTACCCGTTTCCCGATGGAGGCGATCCGACTCGGTTCACCGGTGTTCGCGAAAAGGCCTTGGAATTACGCAACGAAACGCCGTACGCGATTTCGACCGGCATATCCGGCGTTGTATATGAATTTTGCTGGTACATGCGAGGTCTCGAACGGTGGTTCACGGATATGATCGAGAATCCCGGATTTTGTGAAGCCCTTCTCGATCAAACGCTCGAATTCTGGCTTGACTACTTCGACGGCTTTTTAGCCGAAGTGGGCGACCTTGTCGATATCGTAATGATAGGGGATGATCTCGCCGGCCAGAGCGGCCCTCTGTTTTCTCCAGATTTCTACCGTAAAGTAGTAAAACCCAGGCAGAAGAGGCTCGTCCGGCATATCAAATCCTTAACGAAAGCTAAAATCTGGTATCATACCTGCGGCTGTTGTTATAAATATATTCCGGAGCTTATCGACAACGGCATTGACATTCTCAATCCCGTTCAAATCGGCCTGCCCAATATGGAACCGGGAAAATTAAAGAACCAGTTCGGTAAGCAGCTTGTGTTCTGGGGTGGCGGTATGGACGCTCAGCACGTTTTGCCTTTCGCCGGGCCCGATGAAATAAGAGAGCACGTCAGGAGAAATATTGAAATATTTAAGACCGGCGGCGGCTATGTATTTAATAACGTCCACAACATCCAGGTTGGTGTTCCACCTGAAAACATCGTAGCTTTATTCGATGCAGGGTATGAATTTGGATTTTATGATTGAATTAGGTAGGGTGGGACTTGCCCCACCATTTTCTCTCAGACGAAAAATGTTGTCCATAACCACCATAAGAAATATATGCATGTAAGCAGTGCTGAAAGGAAGATAATAAGAATGTAAATCCATCGTGGTATTCTTTTGATCAAAGTCCATGTCCTTCGTTGTAAAGTGGCCTTTTGCTCTGTTTCTATTGTCCTTCCGTTTTGCAAATCTTCTTTACCGCGGCGTGCTATTTTCGAATTGGTTTCCTCTTTTATCCAGCGTTTTAGTTCTGACAAAAAATTCTCGTGTGCAAAACTAAACCAGAGTGCCGGGTAAATACCACTTCCGCCACATTTTCGTTGTGCTGATGATGCACATTCTATAGCTCTGACAGCATGGTCGTTACGACAACTATACTTTCCTTGACAATTTCGCAACATATCTACGAATTTTTCCAAAGAACCGATATGTCTTTCAATTTGTTGTTGGATCACTTCTGCCTCTTTATAATCTTTTTGTAGGTATGCCGATTGCAGCTTTTCAAGAAGTTCCAGTAATCTTTCCAGATAACTCAGTTCCATTTTTCATCTGACTTTCTTTGGGGCGGTCTTCAGTTAGGATACGATTTCTTTAGAATTGCATCAACGATAACTTTCAGTGTCTCTTCATATAACTTCCAAAAGAAATTGCTTATCTTGCTGCTTTTCCCTACCCTATACTCGTTGCTGCTAGCCATTAAATTTGTCCCAGAGTCTTTTGCCGTTTGTGCTGCAATTCTCCGCAACTGCCGTATGGTTTCCTTAAGATATAAGCCTGCATCCAGAGTAAAATTCATTATTGTAAAGTCTTTGATTTTTTTGAGTATGATATCGTTATCACCACAAAAAAACGCCTTAAGAACTTTGTGGAGTTCTTCAAAACGTACTTTCAAGTCATTGGTTAAATCAGTTTTATTGGCGTTCTGTAATTCAAAAATAGCTTTTTCACTATCTTGACCCCAAGACACTGATAAAACTTGATCACAAAAAGTGTAGCCTTTTTCAGCAATAGTTGTAATTAGCTCCTGTTGCTGTTCTACCTCAAGTTTCTCAAATTCAGCAACATTGGGCGATATGTCCTTAAGAAATTCAAAAATCTGTTTGTCAAGACGTTCAAACATGTCTGCTGTTGAAGTGAATATGTTATTGTTATTTTCTAACATGCTTTTCCTTTCAAATAAATTCTAACAAAAAAGCCGGACAAAAGAAACCTAATCACATAAATGATTAAACCTCTCTTGCCCAGCTTTTTGAGCACTTGTCTCTTACCGCAACAAAAGTTTGCAACCTCTGCTTCCGCTGGCCCTCTCAGCTATTCACTGGATTGGCTGTTTCAGCAGTTTGATTTTTAAAAAGAACATATATTAATAATGTATGTATTATGTTTTTATATGAAACGATTGTAAAGATGTTTTGCGATAATTTTACGCAGAAAACGCAGATTTTTTTAATAATAATTTTGCAAGCTGAGTTTGTTTTATTAGAATAGTTTTATTGGGGCGTAGTACCGGTCCAAGTACTGGGTATAAAAGATCATAGTCCCGGGGCGTCAGGAAAAACGCATATATCGCGTAGATAATCCTGTTTTCAGGAGCGCCTATCTTTATTGTGCGCCGCTCCATTTTCCTTTTATTACGTTTGTTAATCGCTGTATTATCCCCCCTTCAATGGATTGGGTGGGATTACTTCGACCATCTTTGCGGCCTCGCTATGACAAGAAGTGGATTCCCGCCTGCGCGGGAATGACAAAAAAGTGAGAAACGAGCAGCGGGTTACCTGTGCTTCACCTATGGCTATACAGGGCAGGCGAACGACGAGTTGTGTCACGCTGCATAAATCTGCCTCGCTGAATCGAGTATTTCACGGCGGGTAATTGGATTCGGATTCTCTTCTACCGCCCGTATGCTGATAAGATCGACCTCGCGACCGAGAAGACGTGAAAGCTCTTCTTCCATCGTAAAATGGTCAAACATGGTCCAATCGGCATCGCTGCCGAATGTTACAAGTAGGTCTATGTCGCTGTCCGGGCGAAGCTCTCCTCGCACTATAGAACCGAAAACAGCCAGTCTGCTTATCTTCCACCGACGGCAAAAGTCGGCGATTATGTCTGCTTCAATCCCTAAATCCATTGGCTTCATCTCGGAGTTCCTGTAAATTGCTGTCTTATTCAATTCTCAAAGCCTTCACTATCATAATAGTCGGCTAAAAACAAATAATCAATGTGAATAATCGTAAAATGTTCCCTTTTAATTCCGGATAAATGTGCGTATAATCACTTTGTACAGCGTTCGGTGTTCAGTGTTCTGCGAGTTGTTCGCCTTTGGCGGATTATACAACACTCGGTACGCAGAACGCAGCACGAAGAACGCAGAACGGGAAAATAATGGCTTATTTTCGGGACAATGTTGAGAAAATAAAAGGTTACGAGCCGGGTTTTCAGCCGAAGTCGGTAGATATCATAAAGCTGAATACCAATGAAAATCCCTATCTGCCTTCGCAGCAGGCTGTGGATGTGCTAAGCAAGGTCAATGTAGAGCAGCTTCGACGGTATCCCGACCCTGTTGGAACTGCGTTTCGCGAAGCTGCCGCGGAAATCCACGGGGTAAGTCCCGAAAATATCATGTGCTGCAATGGCGGAGACGAGTTGCTGACCATCGCTTTTCGTGCTTTCTGTGATGAAAACCGGCCTGTTGCGTACCCCGTTCCGACGTATTCGCTTTATCCCGTGCTGGCCAATCTGCAAAATTGCAAGGCTCTGGAGGTGCCGTTCGACCACGAGTTCAATCTTCCGGTCGAATTAATAAAAACCGGCGCTGCATTGACGATCGTCTGCAATCCTAACGCGCCGAGCGGCAGCTTTATAAGTGTCGGCGAGATGGCTTCGCTGGCCGATGAGCTTTCCGGCGTACTCTTAATCGACGAGGCTTACGTGGATTTTGCCGATGAGAATTGTGCCGGACTGGTTAAAGACTTCGATAATGTAATTATTCTTCGCTCCATGAGCAAAGGGTACGGTCTTGCCGGATTACGGTTTGGCTATGCGATTGCCCCGGCCGATTTGATTTCCGGTCTAATGAAGGTCAAGGATTCCTACAACGTCGATGCCGTCGCTATTGCTGTAGCGACGGCAGCGATAAAAGACCAGGAATACTTCAGGCAGACGACCGAAAAAGTAAAAAAAGCCCGTGATTTATTGACCGAGCAGCTTCGTGCTTTGAAATTTGAAGTGATGCGAAGCTACTCGAATTTTGTTCTTGCCGAGACAAAACACTGCCCGGCGAGTGAAATTTATGATAAGTTGGTGCAGCGTAATATTTACGTCAGGTATTTTGACTTGCCCGGACTGGAGAATAAGTTGAGGATAACGGTTGGTACTGAGCAGCAGAACGATAAAGTTATTTTGGCTTTGAAAGAAATCATAAAGAAAGGTGACTAAAGTGAGCTAAAGTGACTAAAGTGGTTAAATTGTGGCAACGCCGCTTTTAACTTTAGTCACTTTAGGCACTCTCAACTTTAGGCACTTACTCCATTAGATATAGAGGACAGTTTTTATGGACGAGCGCATTGCCCAAATTCACAGGCAGACAAAAGAAACCGACGTTACCGTCGAGCTTAATCTGGACGGCGTCGGTAAGTATGAAATTGACAGCGGCGTCGGCTTTTTGGACCACATGCTCACACATCTGAGCAAGCACAGCGGCATCGATATGGTAGTAAAAGCCAAGGGCGATTTAGAAGTCGATGCGCACCATACGGTCGAAGATATCGCGATATGCCTTGGCGAATGCCTGCTTAAGGCTCTCGGCGATAAAAAAGGAATCGCCAGGTACGGCCACAGCTCGGTGCCGATGGAGGATGCGCTTGCCAATGTCTCGGTGGATTTGTCCGGCAGGCCGAACTGCGTTTATAATGTCGAATATCGACCGGATAAAATCGGCGACTTTGACGTCGAGTGCATCGAGGAGATGCTGCGGAGCTTTTCGAATACGGGAAAGTTTAATCTGCATATTAATGTGCCGTACGGTACGAACAGCCACCATATAGCTGAGGCGATTTTTAAGGGACTTGGCAAGGCCCTGGGTACGGCCGTAAGCGTTCTCGGGACGGATGTTCCAAGCACGAAGGGGATATTGTGATTGAGGAGCAGGACGCCGGATATCGGATAGGTATCGGCACGGATATTCACAGGGTGGTCGAGGGTAGAAAGCTGATGCTATGCGGGGTCTATGTGCCGTACCCGGCCGGCCTGGCCGGGCACAGCGACGGCGACGTGGGCCTGCACGCCGTTATCGATGCGCTGCTTGGAGCGACCGGCATGGGTGATATCGGGACATTGTTTCCCGATACCGATCCGGCTTTGAAGGATGTAGACAGTAAAGAGCTACTGTTTGTCGTAAAGGAGCGGCTGGAAGAAAAAAAGTGGGAAGTGGTCAACGTTGATTTGATTATTCATACCGAAGAGCCGAAGCTCGGGCCGTTTAAGGGTCAGATGAAAAGGTGTCTTGCCGGGCTTTTAGGAATTGATTTTACCGCCGTAAACGTCAAGGCCAAGACCAACGAAGGAATCGGCGAGATAGGGGCCGGCCAGGCCATGGCCGCCACGGCAATGGCGTTATTAAGAAAGAAAAGAAGAAGAACGTTATAAGACACGGATTAATACTGTTTTTTAGACACGGATTCACACGGTAAATTTTTGTTAGACACAGATTTACACGGATTAACACGGTTTTAATTCATTATGAAGAATAATGCTAAAGCATGAGGAATTATCAAAGAGGATTATTGCGGCAGCGTATGCGGTGCATAAGGAACTTGGATACGGCTTTGTCGAAAAGGTGTATAAGAATGCTCTCTCAATCGAATTACAAGAAAATAATATCAAATGTGCTATCGAAGTACCTCTCAAGGTGCTTTATCACGATAGGATAGTCGGCGATTATTTTGCTGATATGATCGTAGAAGATAAAATTATTGTTGAGGCCAAGGCTGTCTCCGAACTTAATTCTGTTCATGAGGTTCAATTGGTAAACTATCTCAAAGCTACGGGCTTACAAGTTGGATTGTTGATAAACTTCGGCCAGTCGGTCCAAGTCAAGCGCCGTGTCTTTGGCTTCGATGCGGAAAGAGAGGAACAACAATGACTTTAAGTGTGTCTCTAAACGGTGAGATTTTTGAACAAGTGGTCTATTCCAAAGAAAGTGATTTTGAAGAGCTTGTGGCTAAAAATGCTGAAACAATATTCGGCGATAAAGCAATTTATATCGATACAAAGAAAAAAGTAAACACCTCATCTTTTGGAGGAACAATTCCTGACGGCTTCCTGATCGACCTGTCGGACAAGGAAGATCCACAATTCTACCTGATAGAGGTTGAACTTCAAAAACATGATTTCTTTGGACATATTTTTCCACAGATTACTAAATTCTTTGCTTTCTATAGGGACTCTAAGCAACGCCAAAAGCTGATAGACACTATATTCGCGCTTTTTAAGGAGGATGCAATACTCAATGAAAAGATTAGGGAATTAATTGGATCGAGAGAGATTTATAAGTTTTTAAAGGATACAATGGACAATGGTCAAAACATCCTTGTTGTCATCGATGAGTCAAAAGCAGAATTCAAGGAGATAATGGATACATACACGGACACGTGGGGGAGAATGGTTAAAGTGCAGATAGTCAATCATTTCCAGCGAAAAAACAGCAACATTCTCACGGTCGAGCCGCCTTTTCAATCCATTCCATTCGAAGATGCTATTTCGCCATCACCAGACATGGATATGTCAGAACCTTCCAAATATACCGAGGAATTCCATTTAGATGGCTGTGAAGCGAATGTAAGGAATACATACAGCAAGCTCAAGAGCGAGTTCTTGAGCGTCAAGAGCACATTAAGGTTTAATCCTGTCAAAGAATATGTTGGGGTGCGTGACATTAGAAATATAGCAGCGATTCGTTTCTACAAGAAAAAACTGTTACCGGAGGTCTTCCTTTCTGAAAACGAAGTCAATAGGATTGTGCAACATCACAAAGTCCGGCTCTACCCAAGAAGGGGTCCCATGATAGAGATTGATGACACTAGTAATTGGGATGAAATACAGAATCTGGTTTCTCAACTTGTGGAAAAGCATCAGGAGGCATAAATTTATGAATAAAACAGTGTTAATCCGTGTAAATCCGTGTCAAAAGAAACAGTGTAAATCAGTGTCTTATAAGAGGTTGAAATGGGATTGCAGCTTTATAACAGTTTGACGCGAAGGAAAGAGCCGTTCGAGTCGCAGCAGAAGGGCGAGGTCGGGATATATGTCTGCGGGCCGACCGTATATGGTCACGCTCATCTGGGGCACGCGAAAAGTTACGTCAGCTTCGATGTGCTGGTTCGATATCTTCGCTATCTCGGATACGGCGTTACTTATGTGCAGAACATCACCGACGTTGGCCATCTGACCGACGATGCGGATGAAGGCGAAGACAAAATCGGCGAGGCGGCCAAAAGAGAGAAGAAGCATCCGATGGCTTTGGCCGAATCTTATACTCGAAGCTATTTCGAGGACATGGACGAATTGAACTGCGTCCGACCGGATATTAGCCCGAGAGCCAGCGGACATATCATCGAGCAGATAGAGCTGGTGAAAACACTTCTTGAAAAAGACTATGCTTACGAAGTCAACGGCTCGGTGTATTTCGACGTTTCTAAATTCAAGGACTACGGCAAGCTTTCCGGCAGAAATATCGAGGAAATGATGGCCGGCGCCCGCGTGG
>CAZHBL010000180.1:0-9174 GCA_964530105.1 uncultured Pirellulales bacterium
ATCGGCCATCGCCTTGATAACGGGAAGGTCGTATCCCGTCTTGGCTCCATCTCCGGCCTTGCTGGTAGGCAGGATGACGGGCACGCCGAAGCCGTCAACTTTCTTTGCCCACTCGATGGCGTCAGCGCCGGTGGCGGTCCTGCCTCCGTCGATATAGACTTCATAGCCGGAGGGCAATGAATCGTTCCGGTCCACGTCGATGGCGACTGTTACCTTATCGGCACCTAATTCGGCAACCATTTCCTTGATGACCTCGGGCTTGCGAAAAGCGGCACTGCTGACGGATATCTTATCAGCACCGGCGTCGAGCACTTCTGCCGCCGAGGCCACATCTCGGATGCCCCCGCCTACGGTGAAAGGAACCGTTGCGGCTTCAGCGACGTTTTTCACCACTTCGAGCATAGTCGGACGATTTTCAACGGTTGCTGTTATATCCAGCAGGGCAAGTTCATCCGCCCCGGCCTTACAATAAGCCTTCGCGCACTGCACCGGGTCGCCGGCATCGCGGATATCAACGAAATGAACGCCCTTAACAACCCGGCCGTTCTGCATGTCCAAACATGGCATAATGATGATTTGTTTTTCCATCATTCTTCCTTTATTGATCGTAAGTGAATATTTCTTTGTTAAATCGTTACCGGATTATAACCAATTCCGATTACATTTCAAGCTCTTTAGTCCGTAGTATTTGCGCGAAATGGAAGGAGCTTTTGTGACTTTCCATAGGAAGCGGACTATATGGGCCGTGTACCTTATCGATATTACGAAATTTTAGTTGGTATTGAACTCTTGCCTGATAGTTGGCAGACCTGTAAAATCTTGCCGACGTGTCGTCACTGGCGGCGTAGTCTCGGGCGGCAAGTTGCTTCTGAAAAGAAGAATATAGATAATTTGAAAACCGTCCGTTCAATTACATAAGGAGCCGAAACTGTTTTTATGGTAAATAATAAGCTGGAGGTAAAAAGTGGGAAGTATTGAAGAAGGCGTAAAACAGGCCGTCGAGAATTGCCTGAAAGTCAAGACTGGCGAGAACGTAGTCATTATCACCGATACAGAGACGATGGAGATTGGTTCGGCCCTTAAAACCGCTATCGAAAAGATTACAGCAGATATTAAATTCTTTGTAATGGAGGATTTCGGTGCCAGACCGATAGATTACCCGCAGGTCATAGACGACGCCATTAAGGCCGCCGATGTCAGTGTCTATGCCGCCCAGGGCGCCGAAGGAGAACTCCAGAGCTTCCGAATGCAGATGTTGAAGGCAGTTGAAGCAAATCCACGGTTACGACACGGCCACATGATTGGAATTACGCCGGAGATTATGAAAGACGGGATGTGCAGCGATTACGAAGAGATTAAGCGCATCAGCAGGCTGGTTTATGAGAAGGTTCGAAACGTGGGTGAAATCACCGTAATAACTGAAATAGGAAACGATTTCGTAGCTAAATTCAGACCGAGACTCAAATGGATAATCAGCGACGGCGATATAGCCCCCGGCCAATGGAAGAACCTTCCCGATGGTGAAGTATTTACGTCCCCGTTCGTTGTCGACGGCTCAGTTGTCATCGACGGTTGCCTCGGGGATTTCTTCACCCGGAAATACGGTTCTCTTGAAGATACGCCCGTTATCATCGAGGTTGAAAACGGCAGGGCCATAAAAGAAAGTATCCGCTGCGACAATAAGCCACTCCGGAAAGAATTGACCAAATACCTCTTTGAGACCGACGAACACAGCAGCAGGATCGGGGAATTTGCCATCGGTACGAATACCGGTCTGACCAGGTTAATCTACAACCTGCTTCAGGATGAGAAGTTCCCCGGCGTTCATATTGCTTTCGGCAGCCCTCTGCCCGGAAAAACCGGCGCCAGGTGGGACAGTAAAGCACACGTTGACGGCGTGATTATAAGCCCGACTATCGAGGTCGACGGGGAAGTGATAATGGACAAGGGTGAATTCTGCTTAACAGATGATTGAACTCGAACGGAGATGCTAATAATGAGAGACAATACCAGCCGACGTAGATTTCTTAAGGCCGTGCTTGGGGGTGCTGTTGCCTCCTTATTACCCGCCGGAGCAATGCTGCGGGCCGGTGCCGTGACGAAGAAACGGCTCAATTTCGTGTTCTTCCTCGTCGATGACTTCGGATGGATGGACATTGGCGCCAATAATCCTCACTGTTTCTATGAGACTCCGAATATCGACCGGCTGGCTCGCTCCGGCATGAACTTCACCAACGGCTACGCCGCCAATCCGGTTTGCAGTCCGACGCGGTTCAGTATAATGACGGGCAAGTATCCAACGCGCGCCGGTGCGACCGAGTGGTTCAGCGGCAAGCGCTCCGGCCGGTTTAATCCGGCGCCGCTCAATGACTGGATGCCGCTGGAGGAAGTCACCCTGGCCGAGGCCCTGAAGGAGCATGGGTACGAGACGGCATTCCTCGGTAAGTGGCATCTCGGCTCCGAGGAAAAATATTGGCCTGAAAACCAGGGATTTGACATCAATATCGGTGGCTGGGCAGTGGGTTCACCTCGCGGCGGCTATTTCGCTCCTTTCGATAATCCCCGGCTTGGCGATTATCCCAAAGGCTCGCACCTTCCGAAGGTATTAACCGATGAATCGTTGAAAATCCTGGACCGATACAGAAACAATCCTTTCCTGCTCTACCTGGCGTTCTACTCCGTTCACACGCCGCTCCAAGGGCGGGACGACCTGATAGCTAAATACGAAGCCAAGCGGCAGAAACTGCTGGACGCTGAAGAGCGGGAATTTGGGCCGGAAGAGCAGGTCTGGCCGGTCAAGCAGCAGCGGCAGGTCCGTCTCCGGCAATGCCACGCCGTGTACAGCGCTATGGTCGAGGCTATGGACGAACAGATCGGCCGCGTGCTGGACAAGCTGGAAAAACTTGGGATAGCTGACAACACGGCTGTTATCCTCATGTCCGACAACGGCGGATTATCGACCAGCGAAGGCTCGCCGACATCCAATCTGCCTCTGCGCGGGGGCAAGGGCTGGTTGTACGAAGGCGGTATCCGCGAGCCATTCCTGATTCGCTGGCCCGGCGTGACAAAGCCCGGCGCCGAATCCGACGTTCCTGTAATCAGTACCGACTTCTACCCGACTATTCTCGATATGGCCGGGTTGCCCTTGAAGAAAGACCAGCATTTGGACGGCGTGTCATTAGTGCCCCTGCTGAAAGGTGCGACGAGTATCGATCGTGACGCCATCTATTGGCATTATCCGCACTACTCCAACCAGGGCGGCTTCCCCGGCGGCGCAATTCGAATGGGCGACTGGAAGTTAATCGAACGTTTCGAGGATGGTCGGATTCATCTTTATGATTTGCAGAATGACATAGGCGAACGGCAGGACCTTGCAGCTAAATACCCGCAGCGGGTCGAACAGATGCGCAGCAGGCTGCACGAATGGTATAAAGAGGTCGATGCTAAATTCCTTCAGCCCAAAGGTGATAATCAACAACCATGGCGCCCTGAATAGGCCGGCGTAAGTTTTGCGATTCAACTTTGCCGCCACGACACGGGCCGAATATCCGCGATCCTGGACTCGTCCAGCTCAATCCCGAAGCCGGGCTTGTTCGGCAGCTCCAGCATCCCATCTATGGGCCTGGGTTGATGTTTCTCGAATTCGTAGTAGCTTTCCATCTTCTGAATCAGGTACTCGACGAGCGGACAAACTTCAATCGGCTGGCTTGCCACTACGTGCATGGCGGCGTGGAGACTGTGGCCGTGCGGAATGACGTTGACTCCATGCACTGATGCGAGCGTACATATCTTGAGAAGCTCGCTGACCCCGCCGCACCATTCCGGATCAGCCTGAACCACCATGATCGCATCGGCCTTGAGGAACTTGTGCACGTCCCAGCGGCCGTAGAAATGCTCTCCGGTAGCCACCGGGATCGAAGTCACGCGGCTCAGTTCGATGAAGGCATCGAGGTTGGCCGACTGGAATGGCTCTTCTATCCATCGAGGACGATATTGCTCGGCCCGCCTTGTCCAGGCTAAGGCATATTGAAGGTCCCATTGCCAATACGCGTCGAACATAAGGTCCACGTCGTCCCCAACCGCTTCACGGAGCAAGCGCACAACTTTCACATCTTCTTCTACACCTTCAGGGCCGAAGTTCGGGCCGCGGTCCCGTACAAACCACTTTTGATGCCGGTAGCCCTGCTGCTTTAGCTCCTGCGCTTTTGCTCGCAACTCCGACGGTTCCTGCGAGAATCCCAGGCAACTGGCATAGGCCCTGACCTTGTTGCGCGAACCGCCGAGAAGCCGATACACCGGCAGGCCGAAGAGCCGGCCGCGAAGGTCCCAGAGCACATTGTCTACGGCACTGAGAGCCATGATGTAGTGGCTGCCGCGAGAGTGCCTGCTGGCTCGGAACATCTTGTCCCAATACGCCTCGTATGCCAGCGGGTTCTGTCCGATCAAACTTTGCTTGAAGAATTGATCGACGAACATCGCCGCCTCGTTGTCAATCGGGCCGTAAAGACCCACCGGACCGCCGTTGGTATGGACTTTCAGATAAAGCACCTTTCTCTTGTTCTTGCCGGTTATCTGCAGGATTTCCACTTTTGTGATTTTCAAATCCCCTTGCTTGCCTGAACCTGGTGACTCAGTAGCGGAAACAATCCCGGCACGAGCGCCAAGGCCGGCCGCTGCTCCCATGGCTGCAAGAGAAGTTAAAAAACTGCGTCGATTCATATAATCAATCATTTGTATCTCCTTCCAAGAAAAATCTTTTTGACCGCAGCGCTGTATGCACATTACTATAATGAAGAAAATTATACGTCGAAGCCAAGGTGTTTGCCAGGATTCCAATTTTGCGATGCCTCGTCTTCGCTCGGCATGAAGAAAGCCCTTTCTTCACCCTGAGCAGAGTCGAAGGGCTATTTACGGCATAACTTATATTGTTGAGATGAGGATAAAACCATGCGTGACGCTTTTGCAATACTTTTTGTTTGCCTTAGTACGGTCGGTTCGCGAACCGTCCCTGCAGGCGTTACAGTCAAGCCCGGTCCTCCGGTCATTCCATGTTTCGATATCTACGAAATCATTGTAGTGCCGGATTCAACACCTGAAGGTAATCCTTTCATCGATGTCCGCCTCGGCGCTACTTTCACTCCTCAGGGCGGCTCGCCGGTAGAGGTTAACGGTTTTTGTGACGACCAAAATGGGCGCTGCTTTCGTGTACGGTTCTGCCCATCGCTTGCTGAAACTGAGTACAAATTCTCGCTGACAACAAACATTGAATCCGACCGGAAATACACAGGCTCTTTCCGAACGACCCAACCAAAAGGAATGCAGCCTGTTATCGTGAATCCTGAACATCCGAAGCACTTCCAATTCGCTTTATCCCGGCAGCCTTTTTATCATATCGGCCTGACCGCCTATCATCTCCTGGACCCTTCGAATGATGATCAGCAGATCGAAGGTCTGCTCGACTATTGTGTTCGCCACGGCTTCAATAAGGTTCGCTTTCTTTTAACGGGTTATCCGAGAGACAACGACACTCGCAGCACAAGTGAGTATAAGTTTGAAGGCGATCTGTTGAAGCTCCCGAATTATGGAGCGCCTCCCGGCGAGTTGAATCCTCTGCCGGCCTGGCTGGGCGAGCCCCATCGATATGATTTCACACGGTTCAACGTGGCCTACTGGCAGAAAGTAGATCGTGCCGTGCAGGCCATGAGGGAGCGCCGAATCGTCGCGACGTGCATTATGACTATCGAGAAGCAGAATCTGCCGCGTGAATATGGGGCGTTGACTGAACATGAGAAACGGCTCTACCGTTATGCCGTTGCCCGGCTTGCGGCCTACTCGAATGTCTGGTGGGATTTGGGAAATGAGCATAATGAGTATCGCAAGCCGGACTGGGCTGCAACAATGGGAGACCTCGTTAAAAAATGGGACCCTTATGATAGGCCGTGTTCCGCTCATGGATACGCCGACTGGAATTATGGCAATCAGTCATGGGCGGACTATATCATTACACAACAGTACGGCGATTGCACCGAGGTCAACGAGTGGGTCCTGAAGTATCGTGAAATACCCAAGCCCTATGTAAATGAAGAATATGGTTACGAAGGGGCACTGGATAAGCCAAGCCACGGCCAGAATGCCGACTGGGTCAGAAAATGCCACTGGTCGATTGCATTGGCCGGCGGATACGCCACCTACGGCGACTGGACTCGCGAAAGCCCTTTCTATACAGGTCATATCGGAGAAGGCAAGGCCCCGGCTCAATTGCGCTACCTGCGTGAGACATTCGAGTCCATTCCGTATCCACTGATGGAACCGCACAACGAGCTTGTCGGAGCAGGTGCTTTCTGCCTCGCCGCCGAAGGAAATATCTACCTCGTATATTTAGCTAATGTTAGAGAAACTGTCTTAAATGTCAAATTTGCCGGGCAGAGCTGTACAGTTACGTGGATCGATCCCAGGACAGGCAAACGCACGAGTTCCGTCGATACGGCGAAAGGCAAAATCACGCTGCGTGCACCTTCATCGGCTGACTGGGCGGTTATAATTAAGGTCGAGTCGTAGATAAACAGGGTCTTGCTTAACCCAACGAGATATTAATTGCTGATAAAGTATAATCCGTAGATTTTACTTGACGAGCAGGTGGCTAATCTGATATAAAAAAGTAGTGAGTTTCGTGGGATTTTCGGTTTTCCGCAGGGAGGTGGCATCAAGTAAAAATTGTCTGAGGTAATCATATTAAAGGGTGTAGCAAAGAATTGAACCATTATCAGTCATTTCCATATTATTTAGGAGGTTTATCATGAGCAGGCAATCTATTTATTTAATTTCGCTTGTTTTAATGTCCGGCTTTTTACTAACAGGCGCCGCCAGTGCAGTTAGTCTTGGCGATCCCGACCTCATAGGCTATTGGCCGTTTAATGAAGGATCAGGTACGACTACTGCCGATAAGTCCATCAATGGCTATACAGGCACGCTTTATGGCGGCACAACCTGGACCGAAGGTGTCTATGGAGGTGCTTTGCAATTCGATGGTAGCGATGCGTATGTGGGTACAGACCTGAGTTTGCTCAATGACCTGGGCGCATTCACATTGGCCTGCTGGGTCAGCGGGAGCAATACCAGTATCTATACCGGCATTATCGGACAGAACGATCTGGTAGAGTTTGGCTTTACATCGGAGAACGGCGGCCAGCTCGGAACCTGGATGGCTGGCAATCAATGGCAGTTTGTTGGTGCAGACTACGACTTTCCATATCCTTCCTGGCACCACGTGGCGTTGACAGGTGATCCGTCAGGAGTAGTAATCTACATCGACGGTGAAGTTGCGGGAAGCGATTCCGGTGCCGTCTCGAGCGGTACATCCGGCTTTCCATTCAATATCGGCGGCTATGTCTTCAATGATAGCACACAGCCACAGTCGCTTCTGGGAGAGATTGATGATGTTTTTGTATTTGGCCGCGCGTTAATGCAACAAGAGATTCAGGCACTGATGCAGGGTCTCGGAAGATACCCCTATGCCATGAATCCAAATCCGGCCGATGGCGTCTTATATCCTGCTACCTGGGTGACCCTTTCCTGGAAACCGGGAGATTTCGCAGTCTCTCACGATGTTTACATGGGAGATAATTTCGACGATGTAAATAATGGCACCGGCGATACATTCCGAGGCAATCTGCCCCTGGATACACTGTTTTACCTCGCCGGCTTTCCCGGATATGCTTTTCCGGATGGCCTTGTTCCCGGCACGACTTACTACTGGCGAATCGATGAAGTCAATGATGCCGATCCGAACAGTCCATGGAAAGGCGAGTTGTGGAGCTTCACGGTTCCGCCCAAGACAGCTTATTTTCCCGATCCGGCAGACGGTGCTGAATTTGTGGATCTTGACGTCCGGCTTACATGGACAGCAGGTTACGGCTCAAAAGTGCACTATGTTGTTTTCGGCGAAGATTTCGACGAGGTGAGTAGTGCTCCTTCGGGCAGCCCGAGCACTACGAGTTTCAATCCCGGCCCGCTTAAACTGGCCAAGACTTATTACTGGCGGGTTGATGAATCCGACGGCGTAGAGACGTATAAAGGCCAGGTCTGGAGCTTTACAACCGAAGGTGCAGTAAGCGGCCCAAGTCCTGCCGATGGCGCCGTGGATGTGGAAGCTTCGGCGATCCTCGGCTGGGTCGCAGGGGCCGTTGCCACCTCGCACGAGGTATACTTTGGCACGGATGCTGACGCCGTAACCAATGCGACGAAAGACTCGCTCGAATACAAAGGGCCAAAAGCTCTCGGCGAGGAAAGCTATGATCCCGGTAAGCTGACGATGAATACGTCTTGCTTCTGGAGGATTGATGAAGTCAACGACGTCAATCCCGATAGCCCGTGGCCGGGCCATGTCTGGAGCTTTACCACCGGTGATTACTTTGTTATAGACGATTTCGAGGACTACAACGCCGGCGACAACCAGATATGGTTTGCTTGGCATGATGGGCTTGGCGCAGGTTCACCTGATACGCCTGATTATCTGCCCGGAAACGGTACAGGCTCGGCAGTAGGCGATGAAACCACTGCTTCCTATACTGAAGAGACAATCGTCCACGGCGGAAACCAGTCTATGCCGTTTGCATTTGACAACAACAAACAAGGTTACGCCATGTTTTCGGAGGTGGAGCATACACTGACAGACCAGCGTGACTGGACCGAGCAAAGCGTTGCAGAATTGTCACTGTGGTTTAGAGGCAATCCGGCGTCCGTCGGCAGCTTCATAGAAGGCCCGATCGGCACCTACACGATGACCGCTTCCGGCGCAGATATCTGGGCGGTTGATGGCGTGGAAGCCGACGAGTTCCACTACGCCTTCAAGACGCTGTCCGGCACCGGCTCGATTGTAGCAAGAGTCCAGAGCGTCAGCGATACCGACATCTGGGCCAAGGCCGGCGTGATGATTCGCGAGACGCTTGACCCGGATTCGGCGCACGCGATGATGGTTGTTACTTCCGGTTCGGGCGTATCCTTCCAGCGACGACCCGGCACGGGCGCAACCAGCATCGACGATACGACTGCTGATATAACTGCTCCGTACTGGGTTAAGGTAGAGCGTGACTTGGCCGGTAACTTCTCAGCGTACAGTTCAGCCAACGGTTCTGCGTGGCAGAAGCTGGGTGTGTCGGAGCCCATCCAGATGGC
>CAZHBL010000181.1:0-9163 GCA_964530105.1 uncultured Pirellulales bacterium
TGCCGGCTATTATGTATTCATCCGGACCGGTAGAAATAAAAATACCCCCGGCACGTGGCCACTGGCCGGATTCACCCGCGCCGGACGACCAGCTCCATGTATAATCATGAGAGACTTTCAGCGTGTAGTTGCCCAGCTCCACTTGTTGTGTCTGATTATCTTTATCCAGCAATGTTCCTGCCATTGTCCCTTTGCCCTGATTTTTTAGAATGATAGGCGCCAATTGCGAAAGTATATCATAGGCTTTTGCGAGGGGATCGTTTTCAGTATCACTTATAGATTCAATCGAGAACGGACAAAAACCGATGGCGTCGTGTTGCCCAATGGCATAGAACACATTAGCCGCCGCTTCTGCGTCTCTTCTTGCTTCGGGTATGAACAGGGGATTGCCCGACCGTCGGTATTTCCTGCACCATTCTGCGAAGTTCTGGAAATAGATGTCCGGCGAAAAAAAATCTATCAGTGGCCCACCGGCCCGCCAAATGTCCATAATATGCGGCAATGGTCCGGCGCTTGGGTATTGGCCTGGCTTATAATTCGGACGAATCAGCGCCGCATTCACAAACATCGGCAGCGGATACTCAGCTTTACCGGCCTCAACGATTCGGTTTGTATATTGCGCATAATGCCATGCCATAAAGATTTCGTCCGTTCCCAGTCCCTCACCGAAGACCTCTACCCATGTTCCTGACGTCCTGGAGCCGGCGTCAGCCCACACCTTGCGGAACTCCGGCATCAGTGTCTCGGTATGCTGAACAAGGTAGTCCAACAACTCTTTTGGCACTGGCTTGTTAAAAAGATCATTCGCTGCATCACTATAATCCCTTGCTTGCGGTATCATTCCCATCTCGTTTTCGACCTGAACCATGATGACTGTATGTTTTGTGCCATCCAGTTGGTGAATATGTCGCATCAGTGCAGCGAATGCGCTGGCATCCGCTTGACGGTTTTCTTCACTGAATAGCGTGAGAATCTCCATGCCCCGACCTTCTTTGTCCTGAGCGCGTCCAAACCGCTGTTGGTTCGTCTTGACCCAAACGGGGGCATAGCAGGACATGCTGTTCTTGAAGCTTGCGAACCACAGCAAAACGAGCCGAAGGTTGTGACTTCCGGCGTTCCGTATCAAGCCGTCCACGAGCGTGAAATCGAAGTTACCCTCCCTGGGTTCTATGAGATACCAATAAACGGGGGCAAGGACGGTGTTGAGATGCAGCTTGACAAGCTTGGGCCATTGGGATTTCATGTAATCGAGGTTAGAGGTGCTTGAGTTTCCCAGCTCTCCTCCTAAGATCAAAAACGGAACATCATCCACGATGAGTTGTGTAGCTGTTCCATGTTTATGCAGATAGGGAATCCGTGCACACTCAGATGGAGTCGCCCAAAGAGCCATTGAAAAAAAACTAATACATATTATAAAAAAGGACCTTTTGGAAAGATCGGTGCTTAACATAACTTTATCTCCTTTTTCGATTTGTTAATTGTCAGAGATCTTTCATTGAAAGACTGATTCGCTTCTTGGTGAGGTCTATATCGAGAACGGTAACTTTGACCTTCTGGTGCACCTTGACTATGTCGGCTGGATCCTTTACGAACCGTCGTGATAAGTTGCTGATGTGCACAAGGCCGTCCTGGTGAACGCCGATGTCCACGAACGCGCCGAAGTTTGTGACATTGGTGACGATCCCGGGCAGCTTCATGCCGATATGAATATCCTCGATTTTATTGATGCCTTCCGCGAAGCTGAAAATCTCGAACTGTTTGCGCGGGTCTCTGCCCGGCCTGGCCAGCTCCTGCATAATATCGTTTAGCGTGGGCAGCCCTACGGTGTCACTGACATAGTTCTGCAGCCTGACTTTCATCCGAAGCGAGTTGTCCTTCATCATATCCGCGACTGAACAACCGACGTCCGCCGCCATTGAATCGACAACATGATAACTCTCGGGGTGCACGGCACTCGAATCGAGCGGATTGACCGCGTCCCGGATCCTCAGAAAACCGGCTGCCTGCTCGAATGCCTTCGCTCCGAGACGGTGAACTTTTTTGAGCTGCTCCCGGGATTTGAAAGGGCCGTTTTCGTTTCTGTAGTCGATGATATTCTGAGCTAATTGCGGCCCAAGCCCGGAAACGTACGTCAATAATTGCTTGCTGGCCGTGTTGACTTCGACGCCGACGCTGTTGACGCAACTGATGACGACGTCGTCGAGGCCGTGCTTCAGCATCAACTGGTCCACATCGTGCTGGTACTGGCCGACACCTATCGACTTCGGATCGATCTTTACCAGCTCGGCAAGAGGGTCCATGAGCCTTCGCCCGATGGAAACCGAGCCGCGGACTGTCACGTCCTGATCGGGAAATTCTTCACGGGCCGCCGGCGACGCCGAATAAATCGAGGCGCCGCTTTCGTTGACCATAATCACGGGAATGTCCCTGGCAAACTTTATATTCCTGATGAAAGCTTCGGTCTCACGGCTCGCCGTGCCGTTGCCTATAGCGATTGCCTCGATGTTAAATTTCTTGCACAATGAAGCAGCCTTTGCCGCATCCGATGCAGCAAGCTTCTCGCTTTGAAACGGGAAAATCACATCGGAATGTTTCAGCCGGCCCTGACGGTCGAGACACACGACCTTGCATCCCGTGCGAAAGCCCGGATCGATTGCCAGCACGTTTTTCTGGCCCAGGGCGGGGGCAAGCAGCAGTTGCCGCAGATTCTCAGCGAAAACTCTTATAGCTTCTTCGTCGGCCCTGAGCTTCGTCATGGCGAGAATCTCCGTTTCCATCGACGGCGACAGAAGCCTTTTGTAGCTGTCGGCGACAGCTTCATTTACCTGCGCTGAACAAGCCGAGTGTCCCTTGATGAACAATCTTTCGAGTATCTGCAGGGACTGCTCTTCGGGAGCCGTTATCTGCAATCTTAGAAAACCTTCTTTGGCTCCTCTTCGCATTGCCAGAATCCTGTGCGATGGTGCCTTGGCGACCGGCTCGGAGCTGTCGAAGTAGTCCTCGTATTTACGTCCATCTTCTTCTTTATCTTTCAAAACCTTAGTCTGGAACAGACCTTTGCCTGAAAACAGCTTACGAATCTCTGCTCGCGCGGCTTGCTCTTCGCTGACCCACTCGGCGATGATATCTCTGGCTCCGGCAAGGGCGTCCTCGACAGACTCAACTCCCTTGCTCTGGTCGACGAAAGCCGCCGCCTCGGCCGCGGGATTAACGGCGGGGTTCTGGGCAAAAATCATTTCGGCCAGGGGCTCCAGACCTTTCTCCCGGGCGATCGTTGCTCGCGTCCGCCGCTTCGGCCTATACGGCAGATAAATGTCTTCCAGCACGGCCAAGGTCTCGGCCTGCATGATTTTCTCTTTAAGCTCGTCCGTAAGCAGTTCACGCTCATCGAGCGACTTGATTATGGACTCGCGCCTATCGTTCAGCTCTTTTAACTGATTCAGCCTGTCACGAATGGCCGTGACAGCCACTTCGTCCAGACTGCCCGTGACTTCTTTGCGATACCGGGCGATAAACGGTATCGTGGCTCCGCCCTCAAGCAGTTCGGCCGTTGCCGCCACTTGTTGCGGTCTCAGCGTCAATTCCGAGGCGATTTTTATTACGTGTTCCCGGCTCAATTGTTGCTCTCTCAATATAAAATAGTTTTCGTAGGGGTTGTTTATGAACCATCCCAGCTTTGCATTCAGTGCTGCAAATATATCTACAATTGTATCAAAAATCTGTTTTGTTTCCTACAATTTCGTACGAAAAGAGAAAATCCCAAAGTCTTAATATCTGCCTTATGCGCATACGTTTTTTCCCGGAAAATCTTTCACAAACAGCCCTATATCCGTTCAACTGACAACCATCGTTTCAGACGTTACGGACTAATAGAATACCACTGAGAGTTCTTATTGTTTTCTTTAAAAATCCGGGGGAACACGAGAAAATCGTATTGGACACCTTTAATTATCCCAAGATAAAGGAGCACGAGGTATTTTGCTGGCCGGATAGACTCCATAATAACAGATTCACGAACAATTAGCAAGTCATAAAACGAAATGAATAACACACTTATGATTCATCTGGGATATCCGGATCAAGAATAGCTTGATTGTGGCTAACAAATCCTTACAATGATGATTTCCAGAGTGAGTTTGCTTGTAGCCGCTCAAAAACGGAAGAATGTTAGGTATGATTGATATGGGAAAATAATGGCATGTCCCCGCGGCCAAGCGCGGATAAGGAACTTAGGATGGAACTGGCGATTCGAACAGAGCATTTGACGAAGATTTACAGTCAACGGCTGATTGCAGTCAACGACATGAATCTGGAAGTGCCTTGTGGTTCTGTATTCGGATTATTAGGCCCCAATGGTGCGGGCAAGACGACAACATTGCGTCTTTTGTTAGGATTGCAGCGTCCCACTGCGGGCCAGGCACAGGTTTTCGGCAAGTCGTGCGGGCCCAATGCTGTTTCTGTCCGTTCTCAGATTGGCTATCTTCCCACAAATCCGAAATTACCCGGCAACCTGCGACCTATCGAATACCTGGACCTTCTCGGCAAATTATCTCGGCTGCCGGGTGAGGTTCGCAAGCCGCGAATATCCGCCTTGCTTCGCGCCGTGGGATTGCTCGGAGCTACTGACCAGCGGATCCAGACCTTTTCTACCGGGATGTGTACTCGCCTGGGAATTGCCGCCTCACTTGTCGCCGATCCACCGCTGCTGCTCTGGGACGAGCCCACCGCCGGCCTGGATCCTTCGGCCCGGCGATTCACGCTGGAACTCATCCGCGAACTTCGAAAAACTAAAACCGTTGTCGTTGCCACACATATCCTAAGTGACATTGATCAGATATGCGATCACCTGGGCGTGATGCACGAAGGGCGCATGATTTTTACCGGTTCGATGAAAGATATGAAGTTGCGTCTTCGCCAACACGATTTCACACTGGAGCTGGAAGGCGAAGCGGAAGATGTCCGGAGACTGGCCCGTGAGGTATCTAACCTGGAAGGTATTGATGCAATGGTTGACGCCGGCCAGGCATTGCTTGTACGAATTGCCGAAGGTCGCAGCCGCTCCCGCTCGCTGGCCGATGTCCTTAAACTTATCGATGCGAGCAATCTCTCGCTCCAGGCAATCCATTCCGGCCAGAATGCGACCGAGAACGCTTATCTCCAATTGCTGCAAGAGGACGAAGCCCATGGATTCCACCGCTAAAACTTCAAAGATCGGCACACGAATGATGCCCTACATGGCGATTCTCCAGCATGACATGAAAACCTTGTGGTCCAGTCGGCTGGTCCGTCTTTGGCTGGGGGCCACTGTGCTGTTGACTTTACTGCTGGTCGGCGCGAACTGGACTAACTTCCAGGACGGCACACTAATCGCGTCACTCTTGTTTCCGTATCTGGTGTTTCCCTGGTTTTTTGTTGTTGTGGTGCTCGGAGTCACCCCGGTATCGGGATCGCGAACCGAAACGTTGGCCGACGGTATCTTGAGCCGGCCTGTGAGCCGTTTTGAATACCTGCTGGCCACCTGGTCGGCCCGGGTCGTGCTTGTGCTGGGCATCTTTTTGGGAGTGACAATCCCGGCAATCATCCTTGTAGTTCTGGCAAAACGCCCCGTGCCGGAGGACACAGTGACTGTCTATGGAATTGTTACCTCTCTGGGCGTGGTAGGACTCGTACTGACTTTCCTCGTGTCGCTGGGATTTCTCACCGGCACACTGCTGCGAAAGCCACTGTTGGCGGTGGTGGTGCTTATCTTCGTCTGGTACCCGATCGGCCTGATTTTGAGCGTCTTCTCATTAGAAGAGTTCTCACCGATCAGTTTGAATCGTGCGATATCAACACAACTTCGCCGCTCCTGGCGAGAGACTGACGACCAGGCCAAGGACAAGGCCAACGTACAGGATGCCGATGCTTTTACCGATCAGGTGTCCAACTTTTTCAGCGTCTTTTCCAGCGTCCAGCCGAAGCCAAAGGCGAGCAAACCCGATTTCTTCGAGGGCGAAAAATTCGACGACTTCTCTTTGTTCCGCGTGACTTTGGGATACGGGCTGCCGACCATAGCGGCCGTTATCCTCGCAAGTCTGTGCTTCTATTGGCGAGATATGTGACAATTCGATGCACAGCAATCTAAAAATATTTAGCCCGACGATTCACTCGGCGGGTTTTCTTTCAAATCAACACGCAAGAGCATTTTATCCCGCTGCGGGTAGGATGGCAAATTTTTGCCCATGCTGTTAATATAACGTGACCAGAACTCATCAAAAAATGTGCCGGGTACCTTTAATTCCCCCCGGTTTTCTCTATCAAATCCTATAATTATCAAGTCCAATTTTTTGAAAAATGTTATCGTACAACTATTATTACCCTTATTTCTGACCGATAAAATCCTTCTGGCGGCCTTACTATAGAAAATTTCAAGGCTGTCTAACCAGAGATTTAGATGGACGATTTTTATTATGCAAAACATTTTTTATTTATGGGAACTTTTGCTTAAGCCTTCTATTTTTTAATCGATAATCATTTATGAATGCTACAGTTATAATGAAAATGCTAACCAACTGAAAAATTCCTTTAGAACGCAAGATATCATGTAGCGAAAAGGGAACCGAGTAATCCTTAAAGTAAAAGACATTATGAATATGAAAATGAAAAAGACAGGACAGTAAATCATTTTATGAGACAAACTGATATCCACTTTGAAGAGAAGAAAGCTTCGCAGGATATTTATAACTTTTTGAGGGACAAAAAGGATTCTGTAATATTAACAGAAAAAGCCAATGACCAAAGAGCAGAGCAAAGACTTCGTTATCGTTGGCCCGTTCAATTTACAAGGGGTGTTAATGAAAAAATCACCCGGGGCCAGATCATTGATGTCTCCAGCAGGGGTTTGGCCATGCTGTGCCATGCCGATAAACAATGCCCTCGTCAGAACCAATTGGTAAACGTTGACTTTGGTGTCCCTCACTTTGGATTAACCCATTCCTTAGATGTAGTATTTTTCAAACGCATCGGACGTGTATGTCGGGTCGATAACCTAAGTAATATAGTAAATCGTATTGCAGTCCAGTTCGCCGAACCGTTATTTTTCAAACCCGGCCAACAAAATATCAGCGAATCCGATGCTCAGCAGATACTTCGAGCCAAAATCCAATCGATTACAAGAGCAGAAGAAAAGGCAAAGATCTACAGCGAAGCTTTGGCCAGAGCCGAGGAAAAATTGCGGTTTTATGCCGAAGCAAAAAACGAGGCCGAAGAAAAAGCGAAAACCGAAACCGCGGCAAGAGAGATGCTCGAAGAAAAGGTAAGAGTTCAAACAGAATCAATAGAAGAGCTGCAAAAGACGACAAGAGATTACGCAGAAGCAAAAGCCCAGATCGAGGAAATAGCAATAATCGAAGCCAAGGCAAGAGAAAAAATCGAAGATAAAATTAGAGCCAAAGCCGAATCAATATTAGAGCTGCAAAAGAAGGTCAGGGCTTATGCCGAAGCACAAGGCAAAGCTGAAGAAAAAGCAATGATCGAAGCCGGGGCAAGAGAGAAAGCCGAAGAGAATGTCAGAGCCGAAATACACAAAAGGGCAAAAATAGAAGCTCAAATGCAGGATAGTGTTAAGTCTTATACCGACCAGACAGCAAAAATCAAAGCCCAAGCTACTGAGGCAGTGATATGGGCAAAAGCTGAAGCGGAATATGCTATAGCCAAGGTCAAGGACGAATTCGAACAAAAGAATGACGCATATACTGAGGCAAAAATCAGAACCGATGGGACAGCAAAGATCAAAACCAAGACTAAAATGAAAGCCATAATCTTTATTGTCGTAACACTCATAGCTGGTACTTCGTTTCTTTACTACCCAAGGCAACGAAACAAACCCATTGACTACTACAATCGCGGCTCTATCCATCTACAGAAAAACGAATATGACCAGGCTATCATTGATTACACCAAGGTCATAGAGGTAGCTCCAAAAATGGATGAAGCCTACTATAATCGCGGTAATGCTTATATTGCTAAAGGTTGGTATGACCAGGCTCTTTCAGATTATACCAGGGCCATTGAGATAAATCCAAGATTTGCTCAAGCTCACTACAATAAGGGGCGCATTTACTTCAACAAAGGACAATATGACCAGGCCATCTTAGATTACAACAAGGCGATTGAGATAAATCCGAGACATGCTAAGGCCTGCTACAATAGAGGACTGAGCTATGGTATGAAAGGGGAATATGATCAAGCTATCTTAGATTACACCAAAGCCATTGAGATAGAACCAACAATGACTGAAGCCTACTATAATCGCGGCAATGCTTATATTGCTAAGGACCAACATGACCAAGCTGTCTTAGATTACACAAAGGCAATTGAAATCAATCCGAGATTAAGTGCTGCATACTACAATCGGGCACTTGCCTACTATAATAAGAAAGAATATGACAAAGCGTGGCAGGATGTTCATAAAACAGAAAGTTTAGGGTATGTCATTCACCCAATATTTCTCAAGAACCTTCGAGATGCATCAGGAAGAATAAAATGAATTATCGTAACATCTAAGCGGTTCCAGGAAAATTCTCACATGTGCGTAACAAACTCTCCGATGAAAGCCGCCCAAAGTGCCAATTTGAAACAATACTCCCTCTACCGAAACCAAAACCTAAAAAACTAATGTAACACCGCTTAATATTGATTACTTCTCAGTGGCCTCTGTACTTTCTGTGGCTCGTGGAAATAATAGGAACTGAGTTCGCGAAGCAAAATGGAATTCATATAAATGATTGCCCAATAAAGAAATGCAATCTATATCTTACTTCTCTGCGGTCTTTGCGATCTCAGTGGTTAATGAGAAATAAAGCCTGTTTGCAAATCAAAAAGCGAGCTGATTCGATCCTCATTTTTAAGGCTGATAATGGGGAACTAAAGGAATGTCTCAACTGCGAAAGTAAGAAATATCAGTGAAAAACTATCAGAAAATTAGACTACTCAAGTTAAACCTTATAGAGATATCTCACCGAAATAGGGTATAACAGTTGAAACCGAAGAGAAAGTATAAACACAGGAAAGGATAGAAACACCATGAGAAAGAGACGAAATGCAATTCTGTTATTAATCTTGTCAATATTACTTTCTTGTGGAGCGGGGTGTGCGGATAGCGGAAAATATGCCCTTTCGGCAA
>CAZHBL010000182.1:0-9145 GCA_964530105.1 uncultured Pirellulales bacterium
ATTCCACTATGACACGGAACCGAGGCAAAAAGGCGCTTTATGAGGTTATGAGCAAAGCTCGCGTTAAGCCTGATCAGGGCAAAATCGTCGAGCATTTACGGCCCAGAAAACCTGACGAAGAAGCTCCCCGAGCCAGGCAGAAGGGATCCGCCGGCGCTGCGAAGTCCGAGGCAAAATGGTGGAGAAAACCGAGAATTGTCCAGTTTAATGCCGGCAGAATCGAGTTTTCAATGCCGTACCAGGTTGCAGTTGTGCTGGTACTGGTCTTTATTATTGTGATTATAGCTGCCTACAGGCTCGGTCAGTCTTCTTATCCGGCCGGTCGGCAGGAAACAGATCAACCAGTTTCTGCGGTGCAGGAGAAGGAAAGCGAAAGGCCGATAGAGCGGGCGATGAGCAATATTCCGCAGCCTTCGGCGCCGCCTGAGAGTACGACGGCGAATACCGAAGTTGCAGAGCCGGCAAAGCCGACAGGCAATAATGTGATTGTTCTGGTAGTGTATGATTCGCTGCCTGATTTGGCGCCCGTACAGGCTCATTTTTCCGAGAACGGAATTGAGACTGAAATTGTGACCGAAAGGGGCCGCTACTTTTTACAGACAAAACAAAGATATGATAACCCGGCAACTCCCGGGACTGATGGATATAAAGCAAGACAGAAAATTGTCGAGGTCGGAGCCAAATATAAAGGCAAGGCACCGGCAGGTTATGAAACTTTCGCACCGAATTATTTCTCGGATGCATACGGTAAGAAAGTAAATTAGTTTTAGGAGAAGTACTGAATGTCGATTGATCCTTCATTGAAAATCAAAGGTGCGCTGTCGAGGCACCGGAATGTTTTGAATCGGGCTGAACGTATCGAGCAGCTCAAAGAAGAAGACCGCTGGTCTGAGGAAGATTCTTTACTTGGACTGCCGAAAGTGGCTCACCGCAAGAGTCACGCCGGCAAGAAGGGGGAGGAAGATGCCGCTAAAGAGGCTGCAATTGAGGTAACAGCCGAGACTCCAACATCCGAAAAAGTTTAAAAGCAAAGAACAAATAGTATTGCTGATGTGAATGACCATATTCACATGTAGCTGCAAAGAGGTCGAAATCGTAAACCTGTTTTTGTGATTGGCACTAAAAAGATTCTGTGAATTACATAAGCAAAACCATTTGCTGTGGCTCCATGCCATATCTGCACTCGAAAGATAGATGACTGTGAGGTTGTTGAAAAAGTCCTCGTTTCCCAATGTATCGATACACCAGCCGGAAATGGTGTACAATCGCTGCATCTTAAAAACGCTGTGTTCGAATCGAGACGGTCAATCGGGACGGCTGATAGGAAAAAGACCGCTTTGGCAGTTTCTCGTCCCGGCGTTGTTCTGCGTATCAGGGATCGTCTCGACCGTTTCGGCCGGCGACCATCTTCAGTGGGGCCAGAAAGATTCCCGAAACATGGTCTCGGCGGAAACCGGTCTGCCCGATAGTTTCGACCCGGCCACCGGCAGGAACATCAAGTGGGTAGTGCCGCTGGGCACGGAAAGCTACGCTACACCGGTCGTGGCCCGAGGCAAAGTACTGATTGGCACAAACAATGAGCACCCGCGAGACCCCCGGCACAAAGGCGACCGGGGCGTGCTTTTATGCCTCGATGAAAAAGACGGCAGCCTCTGCTGGCAGCTTATCGTGCCCAAGTTTGTGCCGATGCTCTATCGGGACTGGCCCAGGACGGGCATTTGTTCGCCGGCAACCGTCGAAGGAGAAAAGGTATATATCGTGACCAACCGCGGCGAGGTTGTTTGTCTCGACCTCGACGGCCAGTCCAACGGCAACGACGGGCCATATCGGGACGAAGGTCGCCTCATGGCACCTCAAAACGCCGAGCCAATGGACGTGGCAAAAACAGATGCCGATGTTATCTGGCTGTTCGATATGCAGGACAAACTCGGAGTCCACCAGCACGATGCGGCACATAGCTCGATTCTCGTGCACGGCGACTTTTTGTACATCAACACGAGCAACGGCCTGAACGACAAACACGAAATGATTCCCGCCCCCGATGCGCCGAGCCTGATTGTGCTCGACAAGGCAACAGGGCGGCTCGTCGCTCAGGATGACGAAAAAATCGGCCCGAAGATATTCCACTCGACATGGTCGTCACCAGCCTTGGGCAAGGTCGACGGACGAACTCTGGTATTCTTCTGCGGCGGCGACGGGGTGTGCTACGCCTTCGATACCGTCAAGGGCATTCCAGCCGCCGATGGAGTTCAGAAACTAAACCGGGTCTGGCGATTCGATTGCGACCCTGAGGCGCCCAAAGAAGACGTGCATCAGTATGTTCGAAACCGCAAAGAAAGCCCGAGCAATGTAAAAAGCACACCGGTCTTTCATAACGGCCGCCTTTATGTCACCTATGGAGGTGACATCTGGTGGGGCAAGAACCAGGCATGGCTCAAATGCTTCGATGCGAGCGGATCGGGAGATATAACTCAATCCGGCCAAATCTGGACGTACCCGGTAGTGGAACACTGCTGCTCGACACCGGCTGTACACGAAGGTATGGTCTTCGTAGCCGACTGTTCCGGACTGGTCCACTGCGTGGACGCTGAGACCGGCAAACCTTACTGGACGCATAAAACAAAGGGGGATATCTGGGCCTCGAGCCTCGTGGCCGACGGAAATGTCTACATCGGCACGCGACAAGGCGATTTTTACGTGCTGGCCGCGAGCAGAGACAAAAAGCTCATCAGCTCAACCAAATTAGACAGCCCCATGTGCGGCACACCGGTCGCCGCCAACGGCGTGCTTTACATTACCACACTGAAGAAACTCTACGCAGTCAAAACATCCACAGAATAGACATATAAATCTGAGGAGACGATTATGAAGCGTTTCATTCTCCTGGCGTTTGCCGCCGGTTTTTTACTAACGTTCTGTTATGGGTCACTAGCCCCGGCTGCAGATAATCCGGTCGAGCAGTGGGCACGCTTTGAGCAGTCGTTCACAAGCTCAAAGAATTACGACAATGCTGTACAGCAGATCAAGGTCAAGGTGGAATTCACCTCTCCGAGCGGAAACAAAAGGACACTCTTTGGTTTTTGGGATGGAGGCCGTGAGTGGTGTGTACGTTTTTCGCCGGGCGAGCAGGGCGGCTGGACTTACAGAACAGCTTGTTCGGATCAAAGCAATAAAGGTCTTCACAATCAAGCCGGCTCGTTTCAATGTGTGAAATACGAAGGTGATCTTCCGCTGCTGCGGCATGGCGAATTACGCCTTTCCGCAAACAAACGCTACATCGAGCATAATGACGGCACGCCATTTTTCTGGCTGGCCGATACCGTCTGGTGTGGTCCGCTGTTCGCTGATTTGGACGATTGGAACGTTTTCCTCAAAGACCGTGTGGATAAGGAATTCACCGCGATTCAGTTCGTTATGACCCAGTGGCGAATGGCCGAGACAGACGCGGCCGGAAATCCCGCCTTTACTGGCAAAGAAAAAGTCGCAGTCAATCCGGCGTTTTTCCAGCGAATGGACAAGTACGTCGATGCCATTAACGATGCCGGACTTGTCGCCGTGCCGGTACTGCTCTGGGCAATCCGCGGCGATGAGAATCCGGGTTATTCTCTGCCGGAAGACCAAAAGATTGTGTTGGCCGAATACATGGTCGCACGATACGGCGCCCATCAGGTCATCTGGTTCCTCGGTGGCGACGGCAATTACAACGGAGAAAACGCCGAAACGTGGAAACGGGTTGGCAGGGCGGTATTTAACGAAGACCAGCATCGCCTGGCGACCATGCACGTCTGTGGAAGAAGCTGGATCGGCAAAGAATTCCGCAACGAGCCGTGGTTCAGTTTCATCGGCTATCAAAGCGGACACGGCGACGACGAAGGAACTTTCCGCTGGCTTAACCAGGGACCGCCCGCAACGGAATGGAATAACAAGCCCGGCCTGCCCGTGATCAATACCGAACCAAACTACGAGGCGCATAACGGCTACACATACCGGAAGGTCCACAACGACCATTCGGTTCGCCGGGCCGCCTATTGGAGCCTGCTGGTTTCTCCGACGGCCGGTGTCACCTACGGCGGGCAGGGCATCTGGGGCTGGCATACCAAAGTTCAGGCTCCTGCCGATCATATCAGCACCGGACTCGGCTCACCCTGGTATATCGCTAAAGACCTGCCCGGCGCGTTAAGCATGAAATATCTGCACGAATTTTTCAAGAGCATAGAATGGTGGAGACTAATTCCGGCACAGGAAGTTCTTACCGAGCAGCCGGGCAAAGAGGATGCCTCGAAATTCATTGCGGCGGCAAAATCGGAAGCAGGCGACTTGTTAGTCGTTTATCTGCCCGAGGGCGGCCCGGTGACACTAAAGACCGATTCGCTAAAAAAAGATTTGGTTGCCCGCTGGTATCACCCCCGCACCGGCGGCTGGCTCGATGCAGGGAAAGTTGCTAAACCCCGGCAGACATTCGAAACCGCCGACAAGAATGACTGGATTCTGTTAATTGCCTCAGAGTAAGGAATGGATTTTGTTGGAGAAGAACAATGAAAAATGATCTTGTATCAAAATCGGGAGCCGGTTGTGAATCATTACCTTCGAGCCGAAGGATAGATCGCCGTGAATTCCTCAGACGGGCGGGCTGCGCCGGGGCGGGGCTGGCACTGGCCGTCATGCAGCAGCCGCTACGCGCCCAAACGGATGAAGAACTGCCGAAACGCGTTCTCGGGCGAACAAAAGAGAAGGTCACCGTTCTCGGACTCGGCACGGCGCCTGTAGGTGAGGGCCCCATAGGAGTCGAGGAAGGGATAAAGATTTTCAGCGAAGTCATCGACCGCGGCGTCAACTACATCGATACGGCAAGGATATACGGCAATGCCGAGGAAATCCTCGGGCACATCATCCCGAAACGGCGTGACAAGATCTTCGTGGTGACAAAGGTATCGACGGACAATGCCGCAAGGGCCGAACGATCCCTGAATGAATCGCTCAGCCGGCTCAAAACCGACCACATCGACCTCGTGCACATCCACAGCATCGGCGGCAAGAACCTCGACCGGGTCCTGGCGAGCGACGGCGTGCTGGAATTTCTGCTAAAACAAAAAGAAGCCGGCAAGATTCGCTTTATCGGTATTTCAGGACACAACCGCCCGGCTAACTTCGTCCGAATGATTCAGACCGACCAGATAGATGTGCTGATGTGCGTAATGAATCACGCCGACAGGAACATCTACGACTTTGAGAGCAAGGTCCTGCCCGAAGCAATAAAACGCAATGTCGGCTGTGCGGCGATGAAAGTTTACGCCGGCATTAAGGGAGGCTTTCCCAATCACAGAAGCGGCTTCGTCGGCTGTGCGACCGAACCGGAGCGATTACCGCACGCGATGGCCTACGCGCTCGATCTCGAAGGCGTCAGTATTGCCGTAGTCGGCCCTTATACTGTCGAGCAGGCCATCCAAAACGTTCAGTTCGCCCGTAAATATAAGCCGCTATCCCCGGAGCAGCGTTCTTCGTTGATGGAGTACGGAAAAAAACTCGCCGAAAACCTGGGCCCGCGGTACGGCTCGGTTATTTAGTAGAAAAAATGAAAAGGCAAAAATATATGAAAAGAAGTAAAATTTCTCTCTGCGCAATCATCACGATATTGGCAATCTCAGCAACAGTTCAGGCTACTGATTGGCCTCAGTGGCGAGGGCCGTTTTTCAACGGCTCTACGGATGAAACAAATCTGCCGGCGTCCTGGAGCTGGACAGAGGACATCGCCTGGGTCAGCCCGCTTCCTGGCCTCAGCGGCGCCACGGCCATTATCTCTAACGGAAAAGTGTTCGTAACTTCAATGGTCGAGAGAGGCCCCGATTTTGTCGCTTTGTGCTTCGACGAGGCCAACGGCAAGAAGTTGTGGGAAAAACACATCGGTTCGGATTCACGCCGGTTCGGCCGCAACAACATGGCTTCGCCCTCACCCGTCACCGACGGTAAATACGTCTTCTTTCTGTATGCCAGCGGAGATCTGGTCAGCTTCGATTATGACGGCAGCAAGCTCTGGTCGCGCAACATCGAAGCGGAGTATGGCAACCTTGCCCTGCAGTTCGGATACAGCTCGAGCCCCGTGCTGTATGGTGGCAGGCTCTTTATCTTAGTGCTTCGCCGGGACAGACCTTATCCCCAGGGCCGGGCGAAAGACAACGGCCCCTACGATTCTTTTCTGATGGCGCTTGATCCGCAGACCGGCAAGACAATCTGGAAACAGCAGCGGCCAACCAACGCCTTCGACGAAGGAAGGGAGACGTATAGCACGCCTATTCCTTTTGTTTGCAACGGCCGAACTGAAATTCTCAATACCGGCGGCGACTTCGTCACGGCGAACGACGCCGAGACGGGGAAAGAGATATGGCGTATCGAATACTGGACACGAAAGGTGCGGGACTCACGGATTATTCCATCTCTGGTGACCGGCGATAATCTGGTCTTTGGCACCCGGCACAAACATGGCGGCGTCTTCGCACTCAGGCCCGGCAGCAATGAGGATCCAACGCAAGCTGCCATCGTTTGGGAATTTGACGGCCCGTCGCCGGATTGCAGCACGCCGCTCTATTATCAGGACCGCCTGTACGTGCTGGACGGCATGACGAGCGGCAAGGTTGTCACCTGCCTCGATCCGAAGACTGGCCGGCAATTCTGGCAAGGCAAAATAGGCGGCCGAGGTCCCTGGCGAGCTTCGCTGACCGGCGCGGACGATAAACTCTACTGCATCAATGAGACCGGAGAGATCGTCGTGCTGGCCGCGGGCGGCGATGAATTCAAAGTCCTCTTCGAAACCAAGACGGATGAGACACCCATCCAGTCGTCCATCTCAGTCGCCAATGGCCATCTGTTCATCCGCACAGCAAAAAATCTTTATTGCATCGGTAAGTAGAAAGAGGATATGAACAAAATAGACCTGATAGCTGTTATGATCCTGTGTAGCTGCCCGAGCCTGTTGGGGCAAGGAGAGGCCGGAGTCTGGCCCGGCTCACAGTGGGAGCGGGCTACGCCGGAGCAGGTCGGAATGGATGCAGATATATTGGGAAAAGCGCGCAGCTATGCACTGACCGGCGACGGCTCAGGCTGTGTCACCCGTCACGGACGGCTTGTCATGCAGTGGGGCGACCAGAAGCAACGCTATGATTTGAAGTCGTCCACCAAAGCTATCGGCGTCACCGCCGTAGGGCTGGCTCTCAAGGATGGAAAAATCAAGAGCCTTGACGACCCGGCTAAGAAATATCATTCGAGCTTCGGTGTGCCACCGCAGTCTAATGCTGACAACGGCTGGCTCGAAAAGATTACGCTCTTTCACCTGGCGACTCAGACTGCTGGATTCGATAAGAACGGTGGATACACCGAACTGCTCTTCGAGCCGGGAACGAAATGGTCTTATAGCGACGGCGGGCCGAACTGGCTGGCAGAGTGTGTGACGTCGGCTTATGGGAGGGACTTGAGTGAGCTGATGTTCGAGCGGGTGTTCAGCCCCATTGGCATCAGTCCTTCCGACTTGACGTGGCGCAATAACTCCTACCGCCCGAAAGAGATTGACGGCATTACCCGGCGGGAATTCGGCTCGGGCATCAGTGCGAACGTCGATGCAATGGCGCGGATTGGTTATCTCTATCTGCGGCAGGGGCGCTGGCGGGCTAAGCAAATCGTCCCAGCATCATTTATCGATATGGTGCGGACAGTCCCGGAAGCGATAAAGGGCCTGCCCGTGGTCAGGAAAGAAAGCTACTTCGACGCATCCAATCATTACGGCCTGTTATGGTGGAACAACGCAGATGGATCAATGGCAAGTGTGCCGCGGGACACCTATTGGTCGTGGGGATTGTACGACAGCCTGATTGTTGTGATGCCGAGTCTCGACATCGTGGCGGCACGGGCGGGCAAGTCATTGAATAAAGCACGAAATTCAGCCTATACATCCATCGAGCCGTTCATCGAGCCGATTGCTTTGTCCGTAACGGAGAAATAGCTATGAGTTATATGAAGACGGCTGTAAGCTTGTTCATCGTGATATGTCTCCTTCAACGTGCATTAATCGGACAGGAAAGCTTTAAATGGGAAAAGGTAACTCCGGAAACCGAGGGAATGTCGTCACAGAAGCTCGATGCGGCAAGAGACGTTCTTTCCAAAAAAGGGACAAAAACATTTCTTGTCATCAGGAACGACAAGATAGTTTATGAATGGTATTCATCCGACTTCGGTCCTGAGAAAAAACACTATACGGCGTCAATGGCCAAGGCGCTCGTCGGGGGCGTTTCTTTGATGCTCGCGTTAAATGACGGGCGGCTCAGCGTGGATGATCCTGCCTGCAAATATATCCCTGAGTGGAATGGGCATCCGCAGAAATCAAAAATCACTATTCGTCATTTAGCAACTCATTCGTCCGGCATCGAAGACGCCGAACAGAACAATATCGGCCATTTCGACCTGCCGGGCTGGAAGGGACAGTTCTGGAAGCAGGAGCCGGATCCTTTCAGCGTCGCGCGCGACGAAGCGCCGGTGATATTCGAGCCCGGTACGCAATACGCCTATAGCAATCCAGGCATGGGGATGCTTTCCTACGCTGTGACGGCCAGCTTGAAAGGCACAAAATACACTGATGTTCGAATGCTGCTTCGTGAGAGAATAATGAGACCTATCGGCGTAAAAGACAGTGACTGGTCTATCGGGTACGGCAAAACTTTTAAAGTAAACGGCCTGAACCTTGTCGCCAACTGGGGCGGCGGCGGTTATACCGCACGAGCGACAGCACGGGTAGGGCGGCTCATGCTGCGAAAAGGTAACTGGCAGGGCCGGCAGCTCATCGATTCGAAGTGGGTCGAGGAAGTGACGAAATACGCTGGCACGCCTTTGCCTCTGTCCGAGCGTTCGAGTGGAAATCCGGCACCGACATCCGGGCTTGGCTGGTGGACCAATTTCGACGGTGTGTGGGCGAAAGTGCCTCGTGACGCCTTTGCCGGGGCTGGAGCTGGAAATCAGGTGCTCCTGGTCGTACCGAGTCTTGACCTTATCATAGTACGGAACGGCTCAGATATGTATAACAGCTCCAAAGGCGAAGGATTCTGGACGGGAATAGAGCAGTATTTATTCAATCCCGTCATGGAGGCTGTCGCCGGTCCGCCTT
>CAZHBL010000183.1:0-9135 GCA_964530105.1 uncultured Pirellulales bacterium
ATAACGCCATAAGACGTTATTTTACAAATATTTATGAATTTTACAGAAGTGTTGGAGATTTATATCAATGGAGAATTCGATATCGCGGCTGATAATGCCGACGATGACTGGGCCGGCGGCACGGTTCTTTTCGCCCATCGACCAGGAAGAGGCGACAACGAGCGTTATAAGGGTCTCCTGGATGATATCAGAATTTACAAGGATGTTTTATCTCAGGCTGAGATAGAGTCGGTTATGAATGGAAAGTAGCTTTAAGATAAGCGAAGTAGTCCACTAATTTATACGTTATTGAGCCACAAGGCTGCGTAATAAAGAAGTAAAATGGGCCCATGCCTGGGTTTTTGGGCATGGGCCTTTTGATATTGGAAGAATGGTAGATGCTTTCAAGTTGAATTGATCAGTTTGGCTTTGTCTCAGACAAAGATATTAAATCCCTTCCATCGTGGACTGCATATAGTATACTATCCCAAAGTTGTGGAAAATATTAACCTTATCAGGTAAGGAGCCTCGTATGGTTAAGCAGTTGAAAATCTACTTGTATGTTGTTTGTTTAGCTTTAGGCGTGACAGTGTTCGGTCAAATAGTCTCTGCTGCTCAAGTCGGCGGAGAACTCAAAAAATGGCACAAAGTTACTTTGACGTTCGATGGGCCCGAGACGAGTGAGACTGCCGACCCCAATCCGTTTCTGTACTACCGTCTGAACGTTACTTTCAGACACGAAAGGAGCGGCAAGTCGTATCTTGTGCCTGGCTATTATGCCGCGGACGGCGATGCGGCAAACACAAGTGCCGACAGCGGCAATAAATGGCGCGTCCATTTCGCGCCCGATCAAGTTGGCACCTGGAGGTACAAAGTCTCGTTTAGAAAAGGGCCGAATGTTGCCGTCAGTGAAGGAAAAAATTCCGGTCAGAGTGCGGGCTTTATGGATGGACATAGTGGCTCTTTTGACATCGGGCCAACCGACAAGACCGGCAGAGATTTACGTGGAAAAGGCCTGCTGCAATATGTCGGCAAGCATCATCTGCGCTTCGCTGAGACAGGGCAGTACTTCCTGAAATGCGGAGCCGACGCCCCTGAAAACTTCTTAGCCTATGTCGATTTCGATGGTGATTTTAAGACAGACGGCAAAAAAGATGAGCTTATAAAGACCTGGGGACCTCACATAAAAGACTGGAGGCCCGGCGATCCCACATGGCAAAACGGCAAAGGTAAGGGAATTATCGGCGCGATCAATTATCTGGCCTCTCAGGGAATGAACGTTTTTTCGTTTCTCCCGCTCAATATCGAAGGCGACGACCGGAACGTTTTTCCGTATATTACTTACGACGAACGAGAACGTCTGGACTGTTCCCGGCTCGACCAGTGGGAGATAGTCTTTGCCCACGGCACATCGATGGGTATGTATCTGCACTTCAAAACATTGGAGACCGAGAACGAGTTGTTGCTGGACAATGGCGACCTTGGCCCGCATCGTAAGCTGTACTACCGCGAGCTGATCGCACGGTTCGGCCATCACCTGGCACTCAACTGGAACCTTGGCGAGGAGATAAACGACGCTTCTCACGAACAGAAAGTCGCCTGGGCCAATTATTTTTGGACTCACGACCCTTATCACCATCACATTGTTATCCACAATGCCGGTGATCCACACTATGACCTGTTGGGCGATGCTTCGAAGCTTACTGGCTTTTCCCTCCAGACCAGTAAGCCCGACTTCAGCCAGGTCCATCGCCGAACCTGCGACTACATCGACCGCTCTGCGGCAGCAGGCAAGCCCTGGGTCGTAGCCTGCGATGAGCCGGGTGACGCTACCCACGCATTAATCACTGACGCCGAAGACCCCGCACATGACAACGCCCGCAAGAATGCCTTGTGGGGCAATATTATGGCCGGCGGCGCGGGCGTAGAGTGGTACTTCGGTTATCAACACCCCCATAGTGATTTAACGTGCCAGGACTACCGCAAACGAGAAAAGATGTGGATCCAATGCCGATATGCACTGGAATTTTTCAAAAAGTACGAAATCCCCTTCTGGGACATGAAGTGCGAAGATGAGATGACCGAAAATACCGACGACTACGTCTTTTGCAAAGCCGACGAGATTTACTTAGTCTATCTCAAAGATGGCGGAAAAGTCGACCTCAACGTACCTACAGGCGAGTTTACCTATGGCTGGTTCAATCCGCGAACGAGTGAGGGCCTCGACGACCTGCTTAACACTGGCTCTGTTAATGCTGGATGGAAGATAGAAGTCACGGCACCCGACAATAATGATTGGTTGCTTGTGGTAAAGGGCTCCGGCAAACCGGAACTTGCTTCAGAGAAAGTGAATACCCCCGCGCGTAACAGATGAATGCCAGTTTTTACCGCAGTGCCATTTCACAATAGACTGGCCACACTTGTTTTTGCCTTGTACATTGTCAAGTTACCCATATAATTCAGCAAGAATATGAGCAATAAGAATACATATAGAATTGCTGTTATTCCAGGCGATGGGATTGGGCCGGAGATAATACCTGCCGGTATCAAGGTTCTCAACGTGTCGGCTGAGAATTTCGGATTTCAACTTCAATACGAAGAATTTCCTTATGGAGCTGGCTACTACAAGCAAACCGGGACATTCATGCCCGATGAAGCATTGACAGAATTACAGGCTTTTGATGCGCTTTACTTTGGGGCGGTCGGGCTGCCTGACGTCGATGACACACTGCCGGCCAAATTATTTACATTCAAGGTCCGAACCGGCTTTGATCAATACGTCAACTACCGTCCCGCAAAGCTGCTGCCGGGAATCGAAGGGCCGCTTCGGAAAAAGACGCCACAGGACATTGACTTTGTCGTCATTCGTGAGAACACCGAGGGCGAGTTCGTTCAGTCCGGCGGTTTCATCCGGCCGGAATTTCCAGAGGGTATGGCGACAGACACAAGCATCTTTACACGCAAAGGGATCGAACGAATCGCTCGTTATTCATTTGAGTTGGCCCTCCGTCGCCGCAATCGCGTTACGAACGTTACCAAGTCCAACACGTTAATTCACAGCCTGGCTTATTGGGATCGGATTGTTGAGGAAGTAAGTACTAATTATCCGAATGTGGAATACGAGAAGGTGTACGTTGATAATGCCTCGGCGAATTTTGTGCTGCACCCGGAGCGATTTGACGTAATCGTGACGACCAATTTCATCGGCGATATCCTGAGTGACCTCGGCGGGGCGATAATGGGCAGCCTCGGTCTGGGACCGAGTGGTAATATTAATCCGGAGAAGAAGTATCCTTCGATGTTCGAGCCGATTCACGGCTCGGCCCCGGATATCGCCGGGCGGGGAATTGCTAATCCAATAGGGGCTATATGGTCGGGAGCTATTATGCTCGAACATCTGGGCTTCAAGGAGGCGGCCGAAAGTATTGTCCGGGCAATTGAGATGACAGTGGCGCAGGGAGTATTGCCCATTGATCTTGGCGGTTCGGCAAAGACCTGCCAAATCACTGAAACAATTATAAATAATCTTGAAACTGCCATTAAAGACAATGTCCCGAGTCGTTGATTTAACATTACCGCTTGTATCCGGCGATAAGGGGATTAAGATTGAGCCTGCCCGGCGTTTGGAGACAGACGGCTGGAATGCTACAACACTTTCTCTTTATTCTCACTGTGGTACGCATGTGGATGCCTTCGTCCACTTCGGCGTGGGAGCTCAAACGATTGACACCATTCCTGTCGACAACTTGATTGGCCCGGCCTGGGTGGCCGACATACGTCCGGTCGAGCCTCGTGCTCTTATTGAGCCCGAGCATCTCGGAGACATAACCCGGCGATTCAAGCCCGGTGAGAGTCTTCTAATCTGTACGGGCTGGAGTGATTATTATGGTCAGGATAAATATCGAAATGAACTGCCGCGAGTAAGCGCCAAACTGGCACAATGGTGTGCAGATAAGAAAGCCAAGATGCTCGGCGTGGAGCCGCCCTCGGTTGCCGATGTAAATAACATAGAGGAACTGACTACGATCCACCAGATTCTTTTCAAAGGCGGGGTAATTGTGGTTGAAGGTTTGTCTAACCTGACATCCTTATCGAAGCCGCGAGTGACCTTCATTGCTCTTCCGCTGAAGATAGCTAATGGCGATGGCGCTCCGGCTCGTGCTATTGCTATCGAGGATAACGAATAAATTCATCACAACAAAAAATAGAAGATGCCGATACAATTAGAGGAAATCCTAAACTCTTTGCCTTCTATCTGGCCTGAAAATCTGCTTCCGGCTATACGATACGAAATCTCACAAAATCCAGCCTCTGTCGTCGTTCTGGATGATGATCCGACCGGGACCCAGACAGTGCATGATATTCCCATTCTAACGACTTGGGACCTGCAGTCTATCACCGAGGAATTTGAAAGGGTAACGCCGTTATTTTATCTGCTCACAAATTCACGAAGCTTGCCGGCATCGCGTGCAGTTGATTTAGCCATGGAGATTGGAAAGAATATTCTGGAGGCCTCGCGTAGAACTGGTCGGGCTTTTGAGATCATCAGTCGAAGTGATTCGACTCTACGTGGTCATTTCCCGGCGGAAGTTGACGCCCTTGGTGAAATACTCGGATTGGAAAGAGCTGTTTGCATGATCATACCATTTTTTCAGGAGGGAGGCAGATATACCATCAACGATATACATTATGTTAGGGATGGAGAGCAGTTAATCCCTGCCGCCGTTACAGACTTTGCAAAGGATGTTGTTTTTGGCTATCACAATTCTGATCTCAAATATTGGGTCGAGGAAAAAACACGAGGCCGGATCTCAAGTACATCAGTAAAGACGTTGTCTTTGGCGGAAATCCGGCAAGAGGGCCCGGAGTATATTGCCAACAAGCTTACCGAATACGAGCCGGGCAGCGTGTGTATTGTTAATGCTGTCGATTACAGAGATCTCGAAGTTGCGACCTTGGGATTGCTCCGTGCCCAGCAGAAAGGGCAAAGTTTTCTATATCGAACAGCCGCTTCTTTTGTTCGGGTTAGAGCAGGTATTACAGATAAACCGCTATTGACCGCTGATGAAATTAGCGACTCGACTCATAATGGTGGTTTGGTAGTCGTGGGATCTCACGTTACAAGATCGTCTCAACAGTTGGATCACCTGCTTGAGTACGGGAATGTGCGAGGCATCGAGGTTAGTGTTGAAAAGATTCTCTCGGCGCAGAATCGTGATGGAGAAATACAAAGGTCTATTGATTTTGTAGATAATGCTTTGTCCCGGAGGTGGGATGCGGTGGTATATACCAGCCGCAAGCTTATTACCGGCCGAAATCATGAGGACTCATTGTATATCGGCGGTCAGATTTCAGGGGCATTAGTTGAGATTGTTCGTTCGGTGAAAGTTTGTCCTCGCTATATCCTGGCCAAAGGGGGAATAACTTCGAGTGATATCGCCACACAGGCATTGGAGATAGTCAGGGCAAAAGTGCTCGGACAAATATTACCGGGTGTTCCAGTTTGGCAGAGCAGTTCTGAAAGTAAATTCCCGGGTATGCCGTATATAGTCTTTCCAGGAAACGTCGGATCAACTGAAGCAATCCTGGATGTTGTTAGGAGCTTTAGAGAAACAATGAATCAGTAAAGGCTTACGAGCATTATATGGATAAATCGCGAAACATTATGAGTCGGCAGCGTTATGTCCTGATTTCAATTCTGTTTTTTCACAGCGTCAACACTTATATGGATCGTGCATGTATTGCGTCCGCGGCGGATTATATTATCAAGGATCTGTCCATATCCAAAGAGATGCTGGGACTGATTCTTGGTATCTTTGCCGTTGGGTATGCTTTGTTTCAGGTTCCCTCCGGATGGATTGCCGATCACCTTGGTGCCCGCAAAGCATTAACTATAGTAGTATCTGTCTGGAGTGTTTTTACGGCTCTGACCGGGGCGGCTCGAAACGCCCTGCAAATGCTGATTCTCAGATTTATGTTCGGTGTAGGAGAAGCAGGAGCATTCCCCGGCGCTACACAGGCTTTCTTCCGCTGGCTTCCTGTAAAAGAACGCGGCCTCGCCCACGGCATCAATTTCTCAGGCAGCCGCTTAGGGGCTGCGTTTTCACTCTTTTTGATGCCTTGGTTGATAAGCATTATCGGTTGGCGATGGACGTTTGCGGTTAACGGCCTTATCGGCATCGTCTGGGCCACGGTATGGCTAATATGGTTCCGCGACAATCCCAAGGATAATAAGAGAATCAACAAAGCCGAATTGGACTATATCGAGCAGGGACGAGTCAGCGACTTTACGGCAACAATAAAAACATCTTTTGCCGAGATTTTCACGTCCATGAATATGTCGTTTGCAATGCTGCAGTATTTTGCCAGCAACGTTACTTTCTTCATAAGCCTGACCTGGTTACCATCATACATTAGGAATCAATGGCCTGACGATCCCAACGCTATTTATTATTCTGCGGTTCCTTTAATTTTTGCCGCTTTCGCAAACTGGATTGCCGGTTCAATGGTAACCGGGTTGTTCAAAAAGGGCTACCATGTCGGTTCGAGACGTGCCACAGCGATTGTCGGCTTTTCGCTGGGAATCATCGGTTTGATTCTTGCAATACAAACCAGGAACCTGGACTTCCTGACCACAGACAAAGCTCAACTATATTGGTTTGTCTTTTGCTTTAGCCTTGCGACATTCGGTGTAGATATGACGCTCAGCCCAAGCTGGGCTTTCTGTAACGATATTGGCGGCGCCAATTCAGGCGCTGTCTCAGGTTCGATGAACATGGTGGGCAATATTGGGGCGGCTTTAAGTGCCATCACATTTCCGCTGCTTTTGAACGAAGAAACGGGAAGTGCGAATGCCTTCTTTGTGCTGGCTACCGGTCTTAATTTTGTTGCTATCGTGAGTTGGTGCTTCATGAATCCGAATCGCATTTCGGACAAGAGGCTTTCGACGGAGGCTGTTCGAAATCGGTTTATTGCCATGCTAACGTCTCTGGTTTTGCTAACACTCGCTACGGTGGGTTATAATATTTACAGGTCGACTCACAAGAAACAATCGGTCAAGAATCAAACCACACAGATCGATCCCAACGATGTAGAAGATGGTAACAATATAACAATAGAAGAGAGATAATCGAGGAATACTTATGAGTTCTTTCAAAGCGGTAGCAGTGGGTGCGGGATATTTCAGTCACTTTCAATACGAGGCATGGGAGCGGATTCCCGAAGTTACAGTGACAGCCTTTTGTAATCGAAACGCCGAACGGGCGAAACCTATCATAGAGAAATACAGTCTCAAAAATCACTACACAGACTATCGTGAAATGCTGGAGAAGGAAAAGCCTGATTTTGTTGATATTATTACGCCGCCACCAACACATTTGGAAATGTGTAAAATCGCGGCGGATCTGGGTATTCATATAATCTGTCAAAAACCGCTGGCTCCAACGTTCGATGAAGCAAAGCATATTGTAGATTATACTGAAAAGGCCGGCATTCGTTTCATGGTGCACGAGAACTGGCGTTTTCAACCGTGGTACCGTGAAATCAGAAAGTTGCTTGATGCCGGTGCCGTAGGAGATAAGATTCACTCTATATATTTTCGCTCTCGCATGGGAGACGGCTGGGGTGAGGATGCATATATACCTCGCCAGCCGTATTTCCGCGATTACCCGCGATTCTTAGTTTATGAAAATGGTGTTCACTTTATAGATACATATCGCTATCTCTGCGGCGAGATTAAAGGAGTTTATGCAGTACTGAAGAAACTCAATCCGGTCATTGCCGGTGAAGATTATGCTGCCATTATTTTTAATTTCGACAGCGGAGCCACGGGAATCTGGGACGCCAATCGATACAACGAATGCAACTTCGAAAAGCCTCGCTACACCTTCGGCGAGCTTCTTCTCGATGCAAATGAAGGTTCCATAAGACTATATCTGGATGGTAGAATTACAATACAAAAACTTGGTGGAAAAGAGCAATCACACCCGTATCACCATGAAGATCATGCATTTTCCGGAGATTGCTGCTATACAGCCCAACGTCACTTTATCGATAGAATGATCGATGGTAAGCCTTTCGAGACTAACGGGTGCGAATACCTTAAAACGTTGGCAGTACAAGAAGCAGTGTATGAATCCGCATCTGAGAATACCGCCGTAGGTGTCAGTTAATAAACTAGACATTCGGAATCCGAAACCCGGTTCTTCATGCTAATTCAACAAGAAGACCATTAATCTCTCAAGGGATTTCAAGATATTAACGAATAATGTCACCAAGTAATTGACGCTGTCCATTGAAGACCCTATGAAGCCAGGCTTGTCAAGTCCTTAGCTTGGTCTGATTGGTTCATCCCTCTATTCGGGTTTTCGCAGTGGATTCTATTTGTTTCTAACCTGTGCCCCATCAAACTTCTGCGACGACACCGATTCCGATGAGCAAGCATTTCCGCTCAGTTTTCAATGCGAGTTGTCGCCCAGACAAATCAGAACAAACTTCAAACTCGAATAACCTCAATACTTCAAGAATCTCCCAAACCGGTTCTCGCACTAATATTTTCTCAATTTCACCGTAGTCCGCTTTGTACATCGGCACTGGCAAGGAAATAGAAACCGGCACTTGTTGGTCTGGCTTTGTTGATGATATTTTAAAGATGGGACACTCACGTTCGAATCACGCGCTGGCGACATCAAGACCGGCAAGCCAGGGGACACCCTGCGTGAATGCCCCAAGGCTGAAATCTGTCGTCTGTCTGTAACGCATTTCACGAGATTGCACATGAGGCGTTACTGTCACACCTTCAAGACTAAGCGTTTCACATCGACTCGTTTCCTTCCCGGCGACAGCCGAGATGATTGTGACAAATAATATAATCTTGATTCTATTCATTTGGCTTGTGCTTCCCATTTGATTTCATGAACATGACTTCTGCAAGTTACGACTGTGATAATAGCACATATATGGTCCGACTTCAATATTTCCGACCTTCAAATCTAAGGCAGGCAGATTTACTAACCTGCAGGAGAATGGATAATCCATATCTCAGGGATCTGTTCCCAGTATATATCAGAGTAGCCTGCAGGTCTGAGTTTACACTGGCCAGCCATCCGGTGCCAAGTTCTATTCTTTCACAAAACAAAGATACCCAAAAAAATAATT
>CAZHBL010000184.1:0-9123 GCA_964530105.1 uncultured Pirellulales bacterium
GCTAATTCGGTCATGTGGTAAGTCCCCCTCAGGGCGGCGACAATCAGCGTTGCTTCGTAGTTACGCTGTTTATAAATCGAATAAGCACGTTTGGAAACAGCCAATCCCGACTGGCGAATATCGGATTCGCTTATATCGGCCTTGCTGTCGTGCGCCACATCTCTAAGATAGTCGTCCAGCCGTCCGATCATAATAACGGCAAAGCACTTGCCAGGCTCGATCCCATTTTGTTCCGCCCTCCGTATTCCCTGACGATGCCTTTCAGCGATTGCGATTACCTGCGGCACAGTATAGCTTATTGTCAGTGTAGCCGTGATTCCCTCGGCCGTGCAGTCCTCAAGCACATCCAGTCCCGCCGCGGTGGCCGGCAGCTTGACCGCAATGTTGGGTGCCCACGCGTGGAAACGCCTTGCCATCGAAAGCATACACTCTCTGTCTGCCGCTCGGGCGGGATTTACCTGGGCGCAGACATAGCCCATCCGGCGGGCACTTTTTTCGAATTGCGGCTCAAACTGATGAGCTGCATGAGTGATTGCTATGCTCATGAGCCTTTCCGCTTTTCTCCCGGTTTCCAGGCCCTCTGACAGCACGTCGTTTATCTCCCCGGACCAGGCGTCTTTGTTCATGGACAGTGCAAGATGCGAGAGATATGGATTAGTAGTAGCGCCAATAGCGCCTCTCCGGATACCGCGTTCTACTTCGCTCGGCTCCGCCGAATCATGCCACCATACTGTCTTGGTATTTTCAATTACCCATTGCAAATAACCGGTCTGTTTCATTGCTCACTCCCAAATATTTTTATATAGAGGATATAAGGTTAAGTCCTGCCGGGCAAGGTATTTTTTGTGTCTGTAGGGGGGCTTGAGTGAAAGAAAAAATTTGCTTTTAATCAAGAGCCGACTAAAATAGCAATTTGCAAACTTGGCGGTCTGTCAAATGGGCCGAACTTTATGTCCCGGAACCGAATGCTCATGGGAAATAAAACGTGTGATGGACACCCTAAAATAAGGTAATCAGAATCCAACATGAGAGTACAAAGCCAAGGTAAATCGACTAATAATAAATTCAGGAGAATAATGATGAACAGAAGAGAAGTGCTTTTTTCGATCGGAGGTGGCATAGCCGCATCGATGTTTAGTACCCCGGCTTGGGCAGTCGAACCTGAAATACCTAAGAGGACAAAACTGGGCATTGACGACTTCTCTTACAACATTCGCAGCCGCGCCGAAAAAACTGGATACACACCTAAGGTGACGAATGATCCCCTGACCTTCCTCAAGTACTGTAATTCAATTGGGGCCGGCGGCCTTCAATGCGTCATCGGAAAGCGCGACGAAGCATATACGAAAGAGCTACGCACATACGTGGAAGACAATGATCTGTTCATAGAAGATTCGGTATGGCTGGGTGGCAAGGTGGACCTGGAACGCTTCGAGGCAGGCGTCGCTTCCGTCAAGGCGGCGGGCGCCAGAGCAATCCGGGGGTTTTGTGGCGGCCGACGTTACGAGCAGTTCGACAAACGCGAACAGTTCGACGAGTTCGCCAATCGCTCGTGGAAAGCTATTGAGTCCGTTGCCACCATCGTCGAAAAACACCGAATCCTGCTGGCGATTGAAAACCACAAAGACTGGCTCATTCCTCATATGTTGAAGATGCTTAAGCACATTGACAGCGAGTATGTAGGCGTTTGCATTGATACGAACAACAGTTTCTCTCTTTTGGAAGACCCGATGGATTTAGTGAAAGCCTATGCTCCGTGGGCGCACTCGGTCCATCTGAAAGACATGACAGTCTGCGAATACGAGGACGGATTCCTGTTGGCTGATGTGGTATTTGGCGAAGGTACGCTTGACCTGCCCGGAATAGTCGAGATAATACGTAAGGCCAAGCCCCGCATCAAGTTCAGTGTGGAAATGTCAACGCGCAACCCCCTCAAGGTACCTTGTCTCGGTGAGAAATACTGGGCCACCTTAGGCGATGTCCCCGGCGTGAATCTGGCGCGCACCATGCGATATGTGCGGGCCCACGCAAGCGATAAAGAGACCTTGCCGAATATCGACAATCTGTCGATTGATGAGCAGGTAAAGCTGGAAGACCAAAACGTCAGAAAATGCCTGCGCTTTGCAGCAGAGTACATGAATCTCTAACACGGAACACCCGTTACACTTACTGCAAGCGGTCTGGAGCTATCTATTCCCTTCACACTGTTTCAGGTACTACAAACGGCGGACGGTAATTCCGGCTCAAAAACATGTTCGCATAGAAACTGTCCTCGCCGACGAATTTCTCGCTTTCTGTGTCAAACGTCAGCATTGGGCCGACGGCTATGGGATTCTTGACAAGATCGATTTCATTCGCCTGCAGATGCTGCAATAGACGGTCAAAAGACTCGGCCAGCAGATCCCTGCCTTCGATGGCCTTCTTGTTCTTCATCTTGCTTCCTTCAATTTCTCTTCCGATTTATTCATTGACCGTAGCCGCCGTGATTGCGATCAGTGCGGGCACGCCGCGATCCTTGTCTTTGCCGTAGATGAGATCCACGGAGGTTACGGTTGTGTCGGGTCGCAGGTTGTTCCATTGCCTGGCATAGAGCACAGCCGTGTCGTCATGGTTCTCGAATTTCCGTGTCCAAGCGATTTGTGCACCTGGTATGGCCCGTGGTGTTTGCTGACGATAGTGGTCAATATCGATCTCGGACAGGATCGGAACCTCAGTCGTTTGGCCGTCCGCATAGTGAATCACATACCGACAGAGTTCATACTGTTTTTTCTCGTCACGCTCGCGATCGTTGCGCGGACGATCAATCCTGGCTGTGTGCAGGAAGAACAGGGCGTCTGTCTTCATTTGAATGGGGATATCCAGGATCTGTTCCGGCAGATTTCCGGGCACGCCGCCTGCGCCGAGCATGAGCACTTGAGGCACAGGCGAAGTGGGCATCTCGTAGATTATGTAGGGTACGTCGGCAAACACATGCTCACCAGGGGGCAGGGCCTTGAACGTAAACTGCTTATCCCCGAACCAGCCACGCTCGTCCTTGTAGGTCGTGGCCTTGGTGTGGATGTCGATCGGGGAATAATTCAGATCAGCCCCCGCAATCACGGTTTTGCCGCCGGAAAACGGCGCTTTGAGGTTGCGCAAGACAGTGGCCAGGATGGAGCGTTTCTTGGTCCGATTGACAGGGACCGCTTCGTTTGCCTGGAATTTCAGATTGCAGAGCACGACCCTGCCATTGCCTTTCTTGTATTCGACGAGCCCGCCGTTATTGAGCATGGGCTTGACCACAGCCTGCCAATCGGCTGACCGCTGTACTTTGAGGGCAATGTTATCGATGCCCACGATGGGTCGTTTGGCCGGGTCCGACAGCCACTTGACCAATTGCAGGGTGACACGACTTGCCTTACGTGGCGGCTCGATCGCGAAAATCTGGGGCTCGCCGCCGGGCGGCAGATCGAATGTCACCGGGTCCTTGCCGTCAAACAGCAAGGCGATCTGTGTCGTGGGATTGTAGTTGATGGACTGATCGTGGGTGTATTCGATAATGGTCTCTTCGGCCGGTAGATCCATGTGGATCTCATAGGGCGTGCCGTCCTGGGGATGTTCGAAATCAATAATCAGCGGCCAACCATCGAAGCTCACAAATCCGTTGACGATATTGTCGTAGCTTGAAAAATCACTCTTCGCAAACGGAGCCACATCATCCAGGTCAACCACGTAGGTAAACATATCGTCTGCCACGTATTCGTCCGCGGTCCAGCCAAAGATACGTTGGCCGGACAGCAGCACAATATCCCCTACGGTCAATCCGGCAGTTAGTGGATTGCGCACCGCCGGGAAACTGACGCGCTCGCGTTTGAAAGGACGCATCACATGGTCGAGACCTACGATCCGGTTGTAGTCGGCCAGACCGTCAGGTGTCAAGCCACACAGGACTAACGTGCCGCCATTTTGCCAGTAACGTTGCAAGACAGGCAGGTTGCCGGCCAGTGACTTCAGATATTCTGGTGTGGCTGAAGCCAGAACGATCTTCTTGCTGCCCTCACGAATGACGGCCAGAGGATCATCGGCCTGGGAATACTGTAAACCAATAGCCTCGATCGCTTCGGCCAAATTATCGTCCGTGATAACAGCGGCCACATCGGCATATTCCAAACGATAATCCTGACCAGCACGGACCATGTTCAAGAGCAATTGTTGTGCCACAGGATTGGTGGTGAGCTTGGCTCCCAGATCCAGTTGGCACAGAACCATGATGCCCTGGCCCACCGGGACTTCCACCAGGGCCGAATACTCGAGACGCGGCCCGCACTGAATCAGACTTTTGGCGCCACGGGTCGGTTTGATATAGGCATCGTGAAACACGTGGTGGTCCGGGCCCCAGGTGAAGAAGTCCTTGTTTTCGAATCCTTGTAGAGTGGGATGAGATGCGTCTTCGATAAAGGCCGTGCTTCCCTCGGCCGTGGGAATTTCATCGCCAAAATCGTTTTTCTTAGTTCGAGGCGCCAACTCCATGTTTGCGGGTATGGCCTGATATTTCAGAGGGTGGGATTGATCGAGCACAATCACGGACTTGCCCTGGGAGGCATAGGCGGCCAGACGTGTTGATGTGGTTTGGTCGGATTTCACTGCGTCTTTACCGACCAGCAGCACCTTGGCCTCGGCAGGTAGCGTATCCAGGGTTTGGACCGGTTGAAAAGGCATATCCAGGCGTTTGAGGAATGCTATTGTTTCGCCCGCAGGATCGTAAACCGCCAATCCCTTCCGTTCAAGGTGCTCAACCGAAGGCACCGGGAGCACCGACACCGATTTGCTGTCGTGGAAGACCTCTTTTCCCGCTACGGCCAGTGACAATATTAACTGTCCTTCAGTACGCTCATCCACGATGGGCATGGCAATCGTTTCGTCGAATTTCTTTGATGTCCCTGGAGCGATGTGGTGGACCGTGCTCTTGGCATAGACCTCCTTGCCTTGAAGGGTGAATCGCCGTGTGAACGTGATGGGGTCCGTATAGTGACCATCATTGAAAAGGCCAAAGGTTCGCGTTACGTCCTGTCCTGAACCAAAGGTCCAATCCCATTGGCGTACAAAGACAGCACGTTCGTGATTGGCACCCCATTGTTTTTCGCCTCCGTCGTTGCCCAGCCAGAAGTGCCAGGCCGCATAATGCCCACCCCAGCGATACCCCTCATTGAGCATCCGATAGATCAAGGCCACGGCGTCACGTGTAGCGGCCTTGCCCTGGAACGCTATTTCGCCGCCCCACATGGCATAGTCCGCCGGATTGATTCCGGTTGCAAACCAATCCTCTCCCAGGAAGCGAGGGCGTTGTTGGTCCCACAACCAGCGACCGCGTCCCCCACCTTCGACAAAGGGTTCATACGCCAGATCCGGATAACGCATATCCAGGGTGGCCACGTAGTGATCGCCGTGGACACCCAGGGTATTGGCCTTGGTGGCGCCACCTCCGTCGATCATTACCGAGCGTGTGGGATCTACGGCCATGACCGCATCATGGGTACGCGTGATCTCCTGCTCATACAGGTCCATATTGGACGAGTTGCCGAGCAAATTGATGAGATTGATAAAGGCGAATTCATTCTCAATGGTCCAGATCTGGATGGACGGATGATTGCGTTCGCCTTTTACCTGGGCCACGCACTGATCACGCCAGTTCTTCATCAGGGCCAGCTTGAGTTCCGAGCCATTCTGCTGACGTCGTGTCTCCGGATCGCCTTCACTAAACTGATAGCCGATCCGTTCGCCGTCCAGCGTGGTGTTGCGGCGCACGACCACACCGTTGCGATCGCAGAACTCCAGGGCTTTGTGGGGCTCCATACCGAGCCAGCGTGTCTCAGGACCAGCCTGACCTGCCGTACTGAGGCGAGTCGTGCGTTGATGGGTACGTCGGTACGCAGCAAGCCAGGCTTCAGGGGACGTATCTATACCCACCAGGTCCGCCCACATATGCCAGACGATGCCATTGAGTGTAAACTTCCTGCCCTGACATTGCCACTCGCGGAAACCAAACAACGTGTCTTTTGTATCGACCCGACGACCATCAACCAGCACGGTCGTGCGGAGATGATATAGCTGTGGCGCGTCGGGCCACCAGAGCTTGGGATCGGCCCAAGTACCGGACAGGCCCATGGTTTGGGTCTCGCCTGCACGCACAGTAAAAGTGTGAGCCTCAAAACGATGGGCTGTGACGTCCGTCTTCTCATCAACAGCCGCCCACTGAATCTCGCCAACCGCATCCTGACTGGATGTGTTTCGCAGGATCAGTTCCACATCCAGTTGCTGCTTTGCCACGGAAGGTTTCACGAACACATCGTCCACAGCCACAGATCCGCCCGCTGCTATCAACGTAGGCGTGCTCAGGATGCCGGACTGCGCACAGTTCCATAGCGGATAGTCGAAGTCCTGGAACCCCTCGCTGAACAGACGCAAGGGATAGTTAAATGTCTTGCGGAGCTTTAGGGGACGCTTGGGATCAGCGGAGCGACCGTACCAAGCGTCACGAATGCCTACCTGGATCTCGTTGACCTGGCCCGGCTTGATCCCAGGTGTGATATCGATCTGGAATCGCACGAACGGATTCTTTTCAAAACCGCAAAACACCTCGTTGACATAAACTGTGGTGTTGAGATTATTGCAGGGAAAATCCAGATAGAAAGCACGTCCGGCCATGGAGGCAGGCACAGTCACACGCGTGCGATACCAAAGACGATGAGCAAAGATCAGGTCTTCGCGCAGCGTATTCTTGTCACCGGGCACAGTAATCGCTCGCCAAATGAGATTGGCGGGCATCTGCGCCAGCGGTTCAGCGACTTCGCCGGGCATCTGTTCATCGTGACGTGCCACTTCCCAGAGGCCATTGAGAGTGACATTTGTACGTTGCGCAGAAGGTGCTTCGGGCAGCTTAAATTGTTGCTTGGCCGCTGCTTTATCCTGGGCATCCTGATACGATTGGCCGGGCTTAAACTTGGAGTTGGGCTGAAAGGCCCCTGGATACAGGCAGATGGCATCAGACGCATACAGCAGACGCTCCCACTTCCCGTCCGCATCCTTGGTCTTTGGCAAACGAATGTCCAGGCCGTGGGCACCCGCTGTCAAATCTTCCTCACCCAGCTTTAGCCAGGCCACCTCGCACCAGAAATCCAGGGCCATCAAATCTGTGGTCAATACATCGGGAGACACCGGCTGCCATGGGCGATTGTCGATGCGCCATTCAAACGAAGAACGCACAAATTCAAAACCAATACGATTCCACACCTCATAAGAACCTGCCTTGGATGCGGCAAAATCGTAGTGCAGTAGAATGCCATCCGCAGGCACCTCTTTGTCGACATTGCCCTGGTCCACGCTCAGGTGCAGCCACTTTTCCTCCGACAGAAACTGGGGGCGACCCCACCCGGCAATACCGACCTTGTGGCTGGTCTGGGCGGATTCTCCCTCAAGCCAGATGAAATTCGCAGCAGTGTTCTGTGCAAACACAATGCCGGCGGTCGAGAGTATCACGGCCATAGCGACTGTGATCTGAATCGTTCTTACAGTGTTTCGTTTTACTTGCTTTTTCATGGTGTTACTCATAGTGGATCCCAAGTCTATTGTGGTGTTACAGTCACTACGTAATCATGACTTGTTTGGTGGATGTTGATGGTTTGTTCACCTATAATGGTTCGTTCTGTGTGCAGACGCTGTTCATTCATCGTATATATGCGCAAGACCAACGGACGATCCGGCAGATTCTGAATCTGTAATGTCAGGTCTGTAGGCTGTGGTTTGCGATGGAAACGTCCGGCCAGCCACAGGTTCTGCTCGAAGTGGTCCTTGACATTGTAAACGTAGGCCAGCAGTGTATCCTTGTCCTGGGACCAGGTGTAATTGAGATCAAAGCCTTTGGCCTTGAGGGATTCGGCCAGGTTAAAGCGAACCTTGCCCGGCCCTTGTTTCCACTCACTGGCCAGCAGGGGGGCGCCGGAGCGTCCATTGACCGAGACAATGAACTGCCAATCAGCCGAGGCCTGATTCGCGTCCAGTTCGAGAGTCGGATTCTGTCCCAAGTGAAACTGAAAAGCCGGCAGGACCGCGTTCCATATTAAATTTTGAGCACGGTTCATGCGCCCATGGCGGGTGTATTGCGAGGATGTCTTGCCGTGATAAACGATCCAGTCTTCTGTGGCGTCCGGGGATTGAAAGAAACCATGGTGGCCTGGGCCGAATACGCCGGCCGCATCGTTGCGTTCGAATATCGGTTCTGGATACTGCTCCCACTCATCGGGATTCATCACATCCGCGTTTTCGTCAGCCATACACTTTCCCGAGCAATAAGAAGATTCGGAAATGTAAGTATATCGACTCGTACCAGAACCACAAGCTTTATCCACTTCAGAAGATGCGCCAGTACATGTCGCAGGTGTCCCGCCTCAATTATTGAGCCTTTCGCGGTAATGAGTAAGATATGAGCGGCAGTTCACTATAGTATCTTTGTTATTACGTACGGTCTGTACATAATTGATTTTTTGTTAAAACCCAACCACAATGCTGGTATTACAACCAATCACGGCCCAGCAATGTTGGGCGACCAAGAATCAGCAAGGAAATCCGTGAACTAATCAGACAAATGTCCCGGGAGAACTCGACCTGGGGAGCACCCAGAATTCAATCAGAATTGAATTTGCTTGGCTTTGAGATCGCAGATTCTTCTGTGGTGAAGTATATGATTAGACAGAAGAAACCACCTTCACAAACGTGGCGATCTTTCCTTAAGAACCATGTCAAACAGATCACTGCCGTTGATTTCTTCACAGTACCGACAGTCAGGTTCCAAATACTGTACTGTTTCATTGTCCTTCGCCATTATAGACGACGAATTGTCCATTTCAACATCACTATGCATCCTACTGCTCGCTGGACAGCATAACAGATTACTGAAGCCTTCCTATATAACACTGTGCCGCATTCTCAAAGACTACATGGATTCTTACAACAACCACAGAACTCATCTTTCGCTTGATAGAAACTCGCCATCTCCCCGAGATATTGAACCACCCTCAAAAGGCAAAGTTATCTCAATCCCACAAGTCGGCGGGCTGCATCACGTTTACAAGAGAGTTGCTTGATTTT
>CAZHBL010000185.1:0-9092 GCA_964530105.1 uncultured Pirellulales bacterium
AGAAGACCTTGGACGGGGTGATAAGACAAGCGAGCTTCTGTTCAAAGATGATACCACAGCGAAGGCAACCATTATCTCACGTGAAGAAATCGTTGTGTGCGGAATGGCTATTGCGAAGGAGATTTTAAAAAGCTATGACGAAAGACTCGACATAGATGTACGTGTCGGCGACGGCGAATCGGCACACGTCGGAAGCAAACTCGGAATAATCGAAGGGCCTCTACGCCCTATGCTCAGCGCCGAACGGGTCATGCTCAATTTTCTCCAGCGGCTTAGCGGCATAGCTACGACAACGAGGAAATATGTCAGAGCGATTCAGGGTACAAAAGCGCGAATTTACGATACGCGAAAGACGATGCCGGGCTGGCGACTGCTCGAAAAGTATGCGGTACGCTGCGGCGGCGGATACAATCACCGGCTCGGACTGTATGACGGCATTCTGATTAAAGATAATCATCTGGCACAATTAGGCAGGGACTTCCAGCACAAGCTGCGGGATATTGTTGCTGAGGCAAAAAAGATCAAAGGCGTCAAATTCGTAGCTGTTGAGGTTGACCACGTTGATGACCAGCTCAACTATGTATTAGAGATTCCGGATATCGATATTGTCCTGCTCGACAATATGGGCCAGTGGCAGCTAAAGCACGCCGTGGAGATGCGAGACGAAATGCGCGGCAAATATAAAAAGCCGCTGCTCGAAGCATCGGGTAATATAACGTTAAGCAACGTCTCTGCAATTGCACAGTGCGGCATCGACAGAATCGCCGTAGGTGCGATAACTCATTCGGCAAAAGCCGTTGATATTGGACTCGACAGGTAAACGATTTATGATTTTGTATTTATTATTTATGATTGTGGCCTCCCACGTCGTAAGCCAAATCAGTAAATCGAAAATCAGATTATTTACGATTGCCGAATGACGAATAACAAATTCAAAATCGAAAATCAGATAACCGACCTGCTGGATCCGGATAAAATAAAAGCGAATCTGAAGACCAAACGCATCGGCGGGAAAATCCTCGTTTTCGACAGCACATCGAGCACGAATGACATTGCCGCCGAATACGCGAGAAATAAACGGAACGACGGCCTTGTCATCTTCGCCGAAGAGCAGACCGCAGGCAGGGGACGTGCAGGAAACAAATGGATTAGCGGCAGGGGGGACAGCATTCTTTGCTCAATTGTCCTGATCGAAAATAAACTTAATGCCGAGCTGCTTTCACTAACCTGCGCCGTGGCGGTTGCCGAAACCATAGGCACAACGGGCAGGAGCCGGGCAAAAATCAAGTGGCCTAACGACATCATCCTGAACGGCAAAAAAGTTGCCGGCATTCTGCTCGAATCAAGGTCATTGCCGTTTGCCGATTGTGGCGAGGCCGTCCCGGCCTTGCGTTCCGTTGGCATTTTGCCAACGGAAACAAACAAGGGCAAGATGCCCTTGCCACATCAGAAATCAAAAATCTGCATTATCGGTATCGGAATCAACTGTCACCAGAAGAAGGAATCTTTTCCTGAAGAATTACAACAGACTGCAACGAGTATCGATGCTGAAAGTCATTCGATTTCCGACCGCGTCCTGCTGGCAAAGAGACTGATTAGCTCAGTGGATCATTGGCTTGAAGTAGCTGCAAATAACAGCGAAAAAGTGATTGACCGGTGGCGTGAGCTAAGTATCCAATTGGGTCACAGGGTGACGCTTATTTTCAATGGCGTCAAATTCGCCGGTCACTGTATCGGAATTGATCCTGAAAAAGGCCTGATCCTCCAATTGGACACAGGCGGCATAAGAATGTTCGACGCCGCTCATTCCGCTATTGATAGGTAATCAATATATGCTGTGTATACGGAAAGGGAAAAACATGTTGAGAAGCAAACGGAACAAAAGCTCAATCGGTATTAGTTTGCGCCTGATTATATGTTTCTTTGTGGCCTGTTGCTCCAGTCAGGTTGGCGCCGGCAACGTGACGGATACTGGGGATTATTTGAAAGCCGGCGAACAGGATGTACAGGCTTGGCGCCAGATGAAGTTCGGGCTTTTCATACACTGGGGGCCGGTCAGCCTCAAGGGTACTGAGATCGGCTGGTCCCGCGGCGGCGAGAGACGCGGACGAAACGACAAAGGCACCGGCTCTATACCCGTCGAGGTTTATGATAATCTCTACAAGCAGTTTAATCCCGTTGAATTTAACGCCGAGCAGTGGGTGCAGATAGCCAAAGACGCCGGCATGAAATACCTGGTCTTTACCAGCAAGCATCACGACGGCTTTTCGATGTTCGACAGCAAGCTGACCGAATACAAGATTACCAACTCGCTGTTCAAACGCGACGTCGTCGGCGAGTTAGCCGACGCCTGCCACAAGGGCGGCTTGAAGCTCGGTTATTATTACTCGCCGGTCGATTGGCATCATCCTGATTATCGCACCGAAAACCACGCCCGTTACATCGAATATATGCACGGCCAGCTCCGCGAGATTTGCTCGAACTACGGCAGGATTGATATAATCTGGTTCGACGGACTGGGCGGCACGGCCAAAGACTGGGATTCGGAAAACCTGTTTAAGATGATTCGGGGCTTGCAACCTCACGTGATTATCAATAACCGTGCCGGGTTGCCCGCCGACCATGATACGCCCGAGCAGAGAATAGGCACATTCCAGACCGACCGGCCCTGGGAGACCTGTATGACAATCTGTCGGCAGTGGGCGTGGAAGCCCAACGATGTTATGAAGTCTCTAAAGCAATGTATTGATACGTTAGTGATGGTAGTCGGTGGTGACGGCAATCTTTTATTTAACGTCGGCCCAATGCCGGACGGCCGGATCGAGACAAGACAGGTCGAGCGTCTCAAAGAAATGGGCGCCTGGCTCGAAAAATACAGCCGGAGCATTTACACCACACGGGGCGGTCCGTTTATCCCGGGCACATGGGGCGCCAGCACATATAAAGACAATACAATTTACGTTCATATCCTAAGCTGGTCCGGCGAGAAATTATCGCTGCCACCGATTCCAAAGAAAATCGTCGCAAGCTCCGTCCTGACCGGCGGCACAGCGACCATAAGGCAGACGGAAAAGTCTATCGAGATTTCCGTCCCCAAAGCCTACCGGCAGGAGATTGATACAATCATTAAACTTGAGTTGGACGGTCCGGCCGGTGAAATTGCTCCTGCGAGCCTGCCGTCGGCATCACTGGCTTATCGAAAAAAGGTCACGGCATCGAACGTATATCAAAATAATTCTCAGCATGGCCCAGAAAAGGCGGTTGACGACGACCCGACCACTCGCTGGGCCACCGATTATGGCGTCAAACAGGCATGGCTCGAAGTGGACATGGGAAAACCAGTGACGCTCAACCGGGTCAGGATCAGCGAGGCATACGACCGTGTACGGAAATTTGAGTTGCAATGCAACGACAAAGGACAATGGAATACAATCATTGACGGTACAAAAATCGGTTCGGAATATGTGAAGGATTTTGAGCCGCTGACCGCAAGACGAGTTCGTTTGAGCATTTTTGATGCAACTGAAGGGCCCACTATTTGGGAATTTCAGCTTTTAGCTCCAAAGAAGTAGACTATCCGTGTTTTTCAAGGAGTCCGCAGGCGATGGCACGAATGACCATTAAGCAAAGCAATCTCTGGCTCGTTGCATCGGCTCTGCTTGCAACAGCCGCATTTTGTGGGGCGGTGCCGCCTCGAGCGGTGCCGACGTTTCATTGCATCGGCCTTTATTGGAATGTTGAAGGCGGTGCGGCGGAGAATACCTGCCAAGTTCGATATCGGCCCAAGGGTTCAACCGCGTGGCAGACCGCCCTGCAGTTCTGGTACGATGGGCGCGGTCCTGAAGCTTTCGACAGGCTTTATAGCTCTGACAGGGACCGATATGCGCCGAACAAGATGTTCTCAGTGTTGAGCCACTCGCACCAGTATCGTGGGAGTATTGTGAATCTCCTGCCCGCTGCGGAGTATGAGATCGAACTGAGTATAGACGACGGCAAGCAGCGTGAAGTCGTCACCGCGAGAACGTGGCCAGAGGCATTCCCGGTCGGAAAGACCGTCCTGCTTACTGAGCAGTCCGCCGAAACCTGCATGGTTAGCGAATCGGGTTCGACCCAGGGCTATGTTCTATATACACACGGTGCGGATGTCGATACTGCTACTGTCGATGTGGCCGGAAAACGCGACCACTGCGTCGAGGTTCGTGCTTCCTACGTCGTGATCAGAGGCCTGACGCTCAAAAACGCCGGGATTCATGGTATTCGCATCTTTCCAGGCTGTCACGACGTGGTTATCGAACAATGTGATATCTCGGGCTGGGGACGGCGCGACGAGCGGGAAGACCAAACATGGGGGCGGGATATGGACGCGGCGGTATTCGCACAGGAACGTGACGAGTTTAATCCGACGATCTGCCGGATTATCATCCAACGCTGCAAGATCCATAATCCCCGATATGACACCAATAGCTGGTCCGAATATCGAAAGAGGCTGGACCCTGACAGAAAAGACAGGCGATGGCACCCGCTCGGCCCGCAGGCGGTCACGTTCTACGATACGCTGGGCAATCACGTGATTCGATACAACGATATCTGGTCGGACCAGAACCATTATTACAACGACATCATCGGAGGCGGGCACAACTTCAGCGCTTTAGGCTCGCCTAATCGTGACTCTGACATCTATGGTAATCGGTTGCAGAATTGCTGGGACGATGCGATAGAGTCCGAAGGCGCCAACTGTAACGTGCGGATTTGGGGTAACTACATCAGCCACTCGATGGTAGCCATTGCCAGTGCAGCGACCCACGTCGGCCCTCTGTACATCTGGCGCAACGTTACTGCTGTCTCGCAACGAGCGCCGGATACGCACGAAGGCGGGCCTTTCCTCAAGGCTGGCATAGGTTCAGGGTTCGGCGGGGGCCGGACTTACGTTTTTCACAATACACTGCTTCAGCCTTCGGTGGTGGACCTGGCCGGCGAACCCGGCTGGCAGGGATATGCCCTGGGTCTGTCGGAATGGGGCGGCGCGCTGATCGACCACGTCTCGCGCAATAATATCTGGCATGTCTTTGCAGATAGAGGGTACTCCATCCAGCAGCGGAGCGACCGATCAAGAGACAATGATTACGACTATGATCTCTATTCGGGCAGGATCATTCCCGCTGAGGGACACGAAAAGCATGGGATAAAAGGACGCCCAGTGTACGAGTTGTGGGGCGCGCGGGGGCAATATTATCTGTCACGAACGAGTCCCGGTTTCGATGCGGGGTTGCGCATCGCGAATTTCAATGACGACTTTGTGGGCGATGGGCCGGACATGGGCGCTTTCGAGGCCGGCGCTCCGTCGTTGGAATTTGGCGTGAACGCCTACTTGGACAAGGCAGGGACCTACCAAAACAAGGGTCCGGACAATTCTGAAGGAAAGGAACAATGAATCGTCGTGACTTTCTCAAGACAGCAGGCATCGGTGTCGTGTCACTTGCGGTGTCCGGCCGCGCGGGGGCCGGCAGGGAATCGAGTGTGCAAATCCCAGCCTATACGAACATCGTGTTCATTCTGATTGATGACATGGGCTGGGCGGACCTTTGTTGTTATGGCAGCAGGTTTCATGAGACACCGAATATAGACCGGCTGGCAAGCGAAGGTATGAAGTTCACAGACGCCTACGCAGCCTGTCCGGTTTGTTCGCCCACGCGAGCCAGCATTATGGCAGGCCAGTACCCGGCACGGATTGGAATCACGGACTTCATACCCGGACATCAGCGGCCGTGGGAGAAGCTTCGTGTGCCTGAGAACCGGTTGTTTCTGCCCCTCGAATCTGTCACTATTGCCGAAGTCCTTAAAAACAGTGGCTATTCGACCGGCTATATTGGAAAGTGGCATCTCGGCAACCAGAAAATCCACCAGCCTGATCAGCAAGACTTTGACTGGGTGTTCGGAGCCGCGCGAAATCAGAATGATAAATACGTGACGGCATTCACCGACGCCGCCGTTGAATTCATAGAAAAGAGCAAAGACAAACCTTTTTTTCTCTTTCTTTCCCATCACACGGTTCATATTCCTCTCGAAGCGCCGGCAGAACTTGTCCGAAAATATGAAAATAAAACCAAACCGCCCGGCGGTGTGAATAATCCGGTCTATGCTGCAATGGTTGAACACCTTGATAACAGTGTCGGCCAGATCCTTTCAAAGCTCAAAGATTTAAAGTTGGAACAAAATACCATTGTTGTTTTTTTCTCAGATAACGGAGGTTTATATGAACCCTTTGGCGGGTACCGCGGCGACAGGGAGGCCGTCACGACCAATGCACCACTACGTGATGAGAAGGGCACGCTGTATGAAGGCGGAATTCGTGTGCCGTTGATCGTTCGCTGGCCCGGCATAATTAAAGCCGGAACAACGTGCAGTGTACCGGTAATCAGCGTCGATTTCTACCCGACCTTCATGAATATAATTGGCGTCGGCGGAGATGCGAACCATATTCTCGATGGCCGAAGCATCCTACCACTGCTACGACAAACAGGCACGCTCCGGCGAGATGCGATATACTGGCATTATCCGCATTATCATCATTCGAGACCTGCGGGCGCGATACGACAGGGAGATTACAAGTTGATAGAGTTCTTTGAGGACGGTCGTCTGGAGCTTTATAGTCTAAAAGACGATATCGGCGAGAAGGAAAACCTCGCTGCGAAGATGCCGGAAAAGGCCGACGAGTTGCAGGGCAAGCTCGCCGCCTGGCGCAAATCTGTCAGCGCTAAAATGCCCACACCAAATCCGAATTACGATCCGGCCAGGGCTAATGAGTGGGGGTAGAAAAGAAACCAGGAAAAAGAAGGCCAGAGATGATTGATGATAAAAATATCGGAAGAAGAGAATTTTTGCGTACGACAGGATTCGGAACAGCTTCGCTTTTGCTTGGCAACAAAGTAGGTAGGTCTAATACCGCGGCCTCAGACTTGACTATGACTAAACCGCCGCAACTGCATCTTGATAAGCCCAACATTCTTGTTATTATGACCGACCAGCACCGGGCCGACCTGATGACGTGCGCGGGTCGTGACCTTGTCCCGACTCCCAATATCGACCTGATTGTATCCCGCGGCGTACGGTTTACAAATGCCTACTGTCCTTATCCGGTTTGTGTTGCCTCGCGGATGGCTCTGCTGACCGGGCTTTATGCGCACAGCACCGGGGCCATCACAAACCTGGACCGGCTCGACTGGCGCTATCGTACGATTGCGAATCATTTCGCTGATAACGGCTATCTGACCGGCTTGATTGGCAAGATGCACTTTGTCGATGCCCACAACCACGGTTTCGAGTATTACATGTCTATCAACGATTGGATGATGTACCTGGGGCCGAAAGTGCGGCACTATGCCAATGAGATTGCTAATCATCCGCTGGGGCCGAACTTTTTCAAAACAGTAGATGACGGTGGTGCCGGCTTGCCGGATGTCGATGGATTGTGGCTAAAGGGAAGTCCATGGGTGGGTAAAGTTGAGAAGTGGAACTTCGATAGCATGGCTTCGGCGCTTGAACCTGAGGACCATCTCGATATGTTCCTCGCACGGGAAGCGGCGAAGTTCATCACCAGATACCGCGAGCAGCCGTTTTTTCTGGTCACAAGTTTTATGAAGCCGCACTCACCATTCTATCCACCGAGACAGTGGGCGGAAAAATATCCCGTCGATAAAATGACGCTCCCGAAGGTCGGCGACATCTCTAAATATCCGCCGCATATCCAGCGGCGAATAAAGAATATGGCGGCATTGGGTGAAAAACGACAGAGGGCCCATCGTGCGGGCTATTTAGGCAATCTCGCGTTTGTCGATACGTGCATCGGCCACGTATATAAGGCACTCGAAAAAGAAAAACTGCTGGACAACACCATTGTCGTCTATACTTCCGACCACGGTGAAATGGACGGTGACCATGGGCTGTACCAGAAGTTCTGCTTATTCGAGCCGTCGGTACGGGTGCCACTGATCGTCAGCTATCCGAAACATCTGCCGGGAAACAAAGTAACCGCCGCGCTGACCGAGTATATCGGCCTGTACCCGACTCTGAGCGAACTGGCAGGGCTCGAATCGCCCCGAAAGACAACGCTGCTCGATATTCCAGGAGCGCCGGAGCGTATGGACGCGGCGAGCTTCGCAGATGTTCTGCGCCACCCGGAAATCGAAGGACCACCAGCGGCATTCAGTGAGTTCAACCTGAGGTCACGGATATGTGAGTACATGATTCGCACGCGGCGTTACAAGTATATCTTCAATCACGACTCAACTCCTGAGTTGTACGACCACGAGGCAGACCCGGGCGAATTTGTAAACCGGATTAATGATCCCGGCCTGAAAAAAGTTCAAGATCGGTTGCGCGACCGGCTCTTCGCGTGGTACAATCCGGAAAAGAATCCCTACCAGCGAACATAGAAACTTTATATAATCGGTAAAATCTTTTAATTCAAAGCAAGGAGTTATAGTAATGGCAGAAAGTTATGATGTTGTTGTTATCGGCAGCGGTCCGGGTGGTTACGCCGCCGCGATTAGATGTGCACAAAAAGGCGCTTCGACAGCAGTTGTTGAAAAGGATTTAGTTGGCGGAACCTGCCTGAATTGCGGCTGCATCCCGTCAAAGACGCTGCTGGCCTCGGCCCACACACTGCTTATGTTCAAGTACGCTGCTCTGATGGGTATTGATGTTGGAGCCCCGACCGCAAACTGGCCGAAAATTCAGGCCAGAAAGGACGCTATCGTGACCGCCTTTCGTAAAGGCGTGACAGGATTGATCGGGAGCCATAAAGTAAAGATTATCCCCGGCCGGGCGGTTGTTACGGCGCCGGGGCATGTCAAGGTCGAATCAGAAGCCGGGCTGACAGAGATTGAGGCCGGAAAAATCATTCTGGCGACAGGTTCTAATCCCATTGAGATTCCGGACATTCAATTTGACGGACAAACCATTATCAGCAGCAAAGAAGCTCTTGCTCTGCAGCAGATACCTCAATCAATGGTCATCGTCGGCGGTGGAGTCATCGGTTGCGAAATGGCCTGTGTTTATGCTACAATGGGCACGAAGGTGACAATCGTCGAAGC
>CAZHBL010000186.1:0-9080 GCA_964530105.1 uncultured Pirellulales bacterium
GAAAAAGATGCTCTCTGGCCCGCGACAATCAGCCCGGCGACACTTACCGACCATTTAAGATGGACAAACCTTGCTCCCCAATACGATAAAGCTCTCAAACAAATACGTCGGAGTTCAGGCTGTACCGAGTCTGCCGAGGATTCAACGTGAAATATGTCGGAGGGGACTGCTGTAGGTCTGATTGTTCTGTGCGTGTTCAAACTGCTGTGAAGGATGCTCCATATCCGGTTGGGACTCACGAATTTTCGCAGCAGCCGCTGCGAACCGGATTTCTCTGACCAGAAGGATGAACAAAACCAAAGCGAGAGCATTGATCCCTGCCATCCAGGATTCGCCGCTGTGGATTGAAAAGTAATAACGGCTTCCAAAAAGAAAATTAAATCCATATCCTGTCGCATGCCGGTACAAATTAAAGCACGCCCCGGAAACCAGGACATAAGCCGCCGCCGGCATTATTACAATAGGTATTTGCATGGCCTGGAATAACGCGCTCAACCACAAGCCCAGCTTTGGTTTCCTGACAAGGGCCGCGCCCGCAGCAATCCCGAACAAAAATACGAAGATGAAGGCAACATGGGTTATCTCTGCTGTCAGTGTGAGTTGTTCTGTAAGGATGGATCGTCCGATAAGGCCCAGTCCGAGCAAGCCGCCGCCAATCTGAATAATCAACAGAATTATTTTCAAGGACTTATTCATATCGAAAAATCCTTAATTATCGTCGATTTTATTAGTTCGTACTCTCGCAATTACTCTATCGGCAACAAGATTCAGTGACATAAGCCTGCCGCACGGTTTCGTCCATGATTTTACAATCCTTCAGCTCAAAATATCATCCTTAGCGGAGTCGAAGGATCAATCCTAAAAATCCAAAACTAACCGAGCCGGCGTCGGTTTTAGAATGAGCCTGAATATTATGTGTAACAGAAAAGCTTTTACCTGCCGGCGGAAAAAACAATTTCCCATATAGATATGCCGGCCACGAAAAGCCGGGCGGTTTTGCCCGCGAGCTTGTCGGTTTGCCGCTCCACCGGGTCGATTCCCACGACCTGCGGATACCATTTGGATTTTTCAAAGTCCTTCGCATCCAGGATTTTAACAGGTTTCGTCCAGCCGGCCGGCTTCGTTATCGAACTTGACCCGCTGCGACGGCCGGCTCAGATGAAAAACATCAGGACCGAAGCAGCGAAACGGGTGCCCCGTGGAATAGAACATATACAGCGTCCGCCCATCCCAGTGAGCCGGACTGCTGCAATCGATATCTCCCGGCGAATTCGGGTCCGTATTTTCGTGAACCACGCCGGGAAACTGCAATCGCGGAGCTTGGCGCAAAACGACATCGTTGGCCGATAGCGATGCAGGAAGAATATTAACCAGAACGGACCAGATAATGAACGGTTTAGTGACTTTCATAAGATCCCCTTTCCCGGCGGCAATCTCGAACGATGCTTAGCCACCGCAGGCGTGCTTACCCACCTGCTCTTTTGGTGACCAGGCTTTTACTACTCAAATCTTTTTAAGGATTATTATGATTAACCAATAAATTGTAAAGACAAATGGCAGGAAGTGTTCCTTAAATTAAAAAATCCGAAGCCGTGCGACCTGCCTTACCTGGTTCGGCGGTGTTTGCCGAGGTGATTGATTTTGGGCAGCAGGTCGGTGCGGTGCTGCTCTCGCAGGAAATCGCCGATGAGTTTTTTGTTCCGGGGCTGATAGTACTGCAGGAGTGCCGCCTGAAGGCGTTTTTCTTTTCGGGACCGGGAAATGTGGATGGCTCGTCCGCCTGAGTCCGTGCCGGAGACGTACATCGCCGTCGAGAGGGTCAGCGGAATAGGGACAAAGTCCTGGACCTGCCTCGGCCGCCACGAGCGTGATACGAGATACTCGGTCAGCTTCAGCGCATCCTCGGGCCGGCAGCCCGGATGCGCGCTGATGAAGTACGGCACGAGATAAGCCTGCTTTCCGGCCCGGCGGCAGGCTTCGGCAAACCGCTGCTCGAACTGCTCGAAAACGTCAAACCGCGGCTTGCCCATCAAGTCCAGCACGTTCGGGCAGTAATGCTCCGGGGCGACCTTCAAATGTCCCCCGACGAAATGCCGCACGAGCAGGTCGAGATACTCGCGATTTTTCAGGGCCAGGTCGTGGCGGATGCCGGAGGCCACGAAGACGTTGGTTCGTTTCGCTGCCCCCCCGCCGCTCCATCGGACAAACGCCTCCATCATTTCGAGCATCGGCCCGTGATCGAAGGCGGCCCGCTTGCACAGCGTCGGTGACATACAGCCTGCCCGCGTGCAGTGCTGCTCCTGCGGGCACTCCATGCCGTACATGTTGGCGGACGGCCCGCCGACATCGACAATCGTGCCGCGAAATTGCGGGTGCCGCCGAATCGTTTCCGCTTCGTTCAACAGTGACTCCGGCGACCTCGACCGGATTTGCCTGCCCTGGTGACAGCTTATCGAGCAGAACGCACATCCGCCGAAGCAGCCCCGATGGGTCGTAATGGAAAACTGCACCGGCGTCAGCGCGGGCACACCCCCCTGCCGGTCGTAACGCGGATGCCATCGCCGCGAGAACGGCAGATCGTACAGGGCGTCCAATTCATCGCCGCTCAAAGGCTCCCCAGGCGGCAGGACGACGAGCGTGCCGGGGTCCTGTTCCTGCACGACCGCCCGTCCACCCGGCCGGGCCTGGGCTTCGTATTGTCGGTGTGCATCCATAACAGTTCGAGTGTCCGCCTGCTGCAGGCCGAGCGACGGCAGCCGCATAGCCCCCTCCGGGACAGCAATCCCCTTGTGTGCGACGTACGCCGTGCCGGGGATGTCGGTCAGGTCATGGATCGATTGTCCCGCATCCAGCCGCCGGGCGACTTCGGCGACGGCCCGCTCAGCCATGCCGTGCAACAGCAGGTCCGCCTTGGCATCGACGAGCACCGACCGCTTGAGCCTGTCCTCGATGTAGTCATAGTGCACGAGCCGCCGGAGGCTGGCCTCCAGGCCGCCGAGGACAATCGGAACGTCGGGGTAAGCCTCTCGGGCCCTGGCAGAGTACACTAACAGCGGCCGGCCCGGACGCAGGCCCACCGCCCCGCCGGGGCTGTAAACATCCTGTCTTCGACGATGGCCTAACGAGGCGTAGTCGTTCAGACGCGAATCGATGCAGCCGCTGGTGATGCCCCAGAACAAGCGGGGCCGGCCGAGAGAACGGAACGGCTCGACGCTTCGCCAGTCGGGCTGGGCGAGAACTGCAACACGATAGCCCAGCTTTTCGAGCCATCGGCCGATCATCGCTGCGCCGAACGAGGGATGGTCCACATAGGCGTCGGCGGTGATGAGGATGATGTCGGCCTGACTCCAACCGCATTGCCGAAGCTCCTCGTGCGTGGTCGGGAGTAATTCGTTTGCAATGATCTTTCTTTTTGTCATGTAGGCATTATACCACGGTTGCCCGGGATTTGTTCATAAACGGGCCCGGTTTGTTTCCTGCCCCGGCGGACGGATGAAGAGCATCATGCCACCACAAGCTTGTGGCGAAACAGAAAGAACACGGCCCCTAAAATGCAAAGGCCGGCCCATAGATAGTCCAGGCGCATCTGCTCCTGACGCAATAGAAATGATTCGTTACAGCTCTTTCAATAAAACCTACACCGCCGGGAGCGATTCGCGCCCCCCCGCTTTCATTCGACTCCGATATTCAATTCCCGCAGTGTGCGTCTCAGCCATGCGAGCGATTTTTCGATCATAGGCCCGCCGGCACCTTCGCATTCCATGCTAAGCACGCCGTCATACCCGATGTCCCGCAGGACAGTCAGTACCTTCTTGATGTTTTCGGCGTTAACGCCGTCGCCGATGGCGCAGTGGCTTACGGCGATGCCGGTCTGCTCGCCACGGACCGCGGCGGCCAGCGATTCACTGACGTCCTTTACGTGCACGTGGGTGACCTTCTTTTTAAACCGCTCGCAAAAGGCCACCGGGTCCTGTCCGGCGATGAACGTATTGCCGGTATCCAGGTTCATCCGCAGGTACGGCGAATCGCAGAACGCCAGCATTTTCTCCATCATATCTGGCTTTGTCGTAAAGTAGCCGTGCACCTCGATACTGATGATCATCTCGTAAGCCTCGGCGACCTCGATGATTTGGCCGTAGCTGCGTTTCATCGATTCCATTGCTTCGGCGTCGGACAATCCTTCGGGTTTGTGCAGGCCGTCGGTGGTGGCTATTCTTTCGCAGCCGGCATGTTTTGCCCAGGGGATTGTCTTTAGGACGTAGGGTACGCCGTAGAACGGCCCTTCCTTGCCGGACAGCGGAAATGCGGCGTCTACCTGCGAGAACTGCACGCCGTACCCCTCCATCTTCCGGCGAAGAAGCAGTGGGTCTTCATATAACGCCACGTGCGGCTGGTAACCGAGGCCGTGAATCCAACTCACCCCGTCGATAACGCCGCACTCGATGTGGTGGACATCGTTTTTCTGCGCCCACTGGAGGCATTTTTCAAAGTTCCAGTAAGATGAATTGAATGCATCGGTATGAAAGCTTATTTTCATTGTAATATCGTCCTTCCTTTCGGCCGCGGAGCCTGCCGCTGCCGCGCCGAGAAGTGTTACTGAAGTGGCTGCCATGAACTCGCGCCGTGTACAATCTGTGCCGCTCTTGTACATGTAGATATCCTCACTATCCTTACCTTACAGTCTACCACTTTTACTGTGAAAGAAGTTTAGGTTAGGTTGCACGTTGTGTCAAACGAAAAATGACCTTAAAAGTCGGCTTTATAATCCCAGCTTTTTCAGAAGAAAGCAGAAAAGGCTGTCGTCGGTTGCAAATCTCTTGTCTTTGTTTTCAGAACAGGAACGTGCTTTTTATCGCCAAAAAAGCAGATAATAAAGAGAATAAAAAAATTTTAAAAAAACAAAAAATTCTTTTGCAGAAGAAAATCTCAACTGTTATATTATACTTTATATTATAAAGTACTTTATTTTTTAGGAGACAATCATGAAAAAAGAAGACTCAAATCAGGTGGAAATGAAAGGCCCGGAAATCGCAGTTGATGACATTAGATTTATGCGGTCGGTGGTGGAGAAAATGAGCCGGCAGGTCAAGCCGGATGTTCACATTATGATTGTATGCGGGCTGTTATGTATGATTGTTTATGCCATGCTGTATTTTTTGAAGACACGTCAGTTGGACAAGTGGATTTGGCCTTTGGGATTGTCTCTGACGACAGTTTTATTCATTTATGTTTTAATCAGCCTTGTCCGAATTGCCATAGCTGAAAAAAAGGCCGGTTTTGTCTCACATCTAAAAAGACAAGTCACATTGGTGTGGATTTTCATAATGCTGCACGGCCTTGCCTGGACTGTCTCGCCGGTACTATCAGGTAACTTTTGTGGGGGCGACCCGGCGTTTCTCTGGGCGATGTTATTCAGTATCGGGCTGGTTGTGCTCGGTATTTTTCATTCGAAAGAATGGCTTTACGGCGGAATCGGAATTTTCGCCGTGATGATGTTGACGTATTTTTTGGGAAATTCCGGTTATCTGATTCTTGGTTTGGCAATCGGAGCAGGATTGATTATACCTGCGATCATCGTCCAGAGAAATTTTCGGAAACAGGAAAAAGAAAATGAGCAAGTCTGAGAAGCCGAAATTCGACGAGCTGATCCTGTCGAAAACCCGCTTGGGTATAATAGCCGCCTTGATGAGCGGCGATAAGCTGGATTTCACTTATCTGCGAAATGTTCTGAAGCTGTCCGACGGCAACCTTAGTATTCAAATCCGCAAACTGGAAGAAGCTGGATATATAAAAGTTGAGAAAGTTTTTGTCGACCGTAAGCCTAAAACGTTTTGCAAAATTACCCGCAAAGGGCAGAATGCCGTAAAAAATCTGATTGGCAAACTTGAGGCTCTAATAAACCTTGATTAAGCAATTAAAATGAGTGCAGCACAATCGCATGGATTTGTACGTAACTCAGGCTTTATAGATGTCAGTTTTGCGCTTAGTTAATGGCCGCAATAAGTCCGGTAGAGTAATGCCGGTAAGATCACACAAGCAGACGGGGCGGCCGAACATGTCTTCAAGCTCCTTCTCCAATCCAAAGTAACACGTGCCGTGCTGCTTCGGCTCCATTGGGAAAAACTCCACAAGAAAATTGATCTCGTTTTCTTCACTGCCGGCGTTCTCCTGGTCGTAAGATGAGCCGTGCAATCCCAGGTATTTCACATTATGCTGCCTGCAGAGATTGGAAATTTCTTCATTATAGTCTCGTTTACTGTCGATCATTAAGCACTTTTTCGATAAATGTTTTAAGAGCCTGGATATCATTTTTCAAATATCCCGTACAAAAGTCTAAATCATGTAAAATATACTGTCAAATAAAATGAGGCGCAAAAGGAAAGCCCCGGCAGTTTTCACCGTCAGGGCTTATAAACTTGTACAAAGCTTGCCGAAGAACTTTGTCTGACTCGATTCTTAGGCTGGCGATGACCTACTACAGATTCACACTATCTAACAAGCTTGATAAAATCTTCAACGGTAAGATTTGCCTGCTTTATAATGTGTGATAAAGTGGACCGCTTAATAGGACGATGGGCTGGAACAATCAATTTCTACGTTTTATCTTCGACATGCTTTTGCAATCGAATATGACTACCCCTCTGGCGAATAACGACCCAGCCATCGCGACGCAAAGCATTTATTACTTTGTCATAGTTTAGGCTCGGAACCTTCATTATATTGCAAGCTCAACTATCTCTGCATTTGGTTCAAAATCGGAATCATCCGCGGCGGGTTCCAAATATAATTCGATGGCTTGTCTTATATTTTCGATAGCTTGTTCACGGCTATTGCCCTCGCTGATACAGCCGGGCAATGAAGGGACAAATACCGTATAGCCGCCTTCATCACTTTTTTCCAATATCACCTTGAGTTTCATAAAATAATCTCCGGATAGCTCCGATAGCAGATATAGTATCTTTTGACAGATTATAGTTTAACAGATACTGAGAAAAGTTGCAAGAATTTTTCGTCTACGTTGCTGTAGAACAGCAAAAACAGATTGGAATTATCGCTAGGGCTTTATATTTATCCCAAATGAAGTCGAGGGACTTGTCCTGAATCTGTCGAAATATCCTGCCTGCCCCGATTCTTTTCGGGGCGATGACCGGATTTTATCCTGATGTTATATCAGTATTCGTATAAGCGGCTACATCAGCATTTTTTTGATGGCTTTTCTCAGGGTTGGAAGCTCTTTAACGAGAATAGTCCATATCCTTTCCACATCTACTCCAAGATAATCATGAACCAGAACATTACGAAAACCGGAAATTTTGAACCAGTCTATTTCAGGGTGAACGTCTTTCAGATTTTCTGAAAGACGTTGTGTTGATTCTGACATAATTTGCAGGTTTCGGACAACCGCATCCTGAATAAGCGTAGAATTCATAAATGCCTTCTTGTCGATGTCTTTGATGTAAGATTCAATTCGTTCGATACATTCGTCAATATGAATCAGGTAGAGCTTGTCGTCTTTCATAAAGGCTTTGCCTCATTTAAGACCTTGTTTCTTATATACCAGTGCAGGCTCTGTTCGGTTAATACATCGACCTGTCGGTGAAGCAGATTTTGTAAATCCATCAATAAACCGCCAAGGTCAAACAGACTGCGTCCATCTTCAAGTTCTACCAAAAAATCAATATCACTTGATTCGTCTGCTGTGCCCTGTGCCACTGAGCCGAACACTCTGACATTATACGCTCCGTGTTTTGCCGCAAGTGCGAGTATTTGATCTTTATGATTGCCGATTATTTCCTGTATTCCCATGAAAACAACTATAAATCGCATGTAAATTCATGTCAATCAATTTTAATTATCATCTTAGGGATAAACGTTGCCGTAAGGATAGCGACAATAAGGTCGCCAATCTTTTCTAATGATTTCATTAGGAGAATATTAATCAATCATTGCCTGTATTTCACGTTTTTTAGCTTTTTTCCTTTTTGTCCACCTGGTAATAGGTAAGTTGTCCCCGAAATCCCACAATTTTTTTACCGCCCATACAGCATAATCCTGTATAATGAATATCTGTTGGTAGGAATGTGCTTTCTATAAAACGATTTGTTTTAAATTATTCGTCTGATTAAAGGGAAAAAATCAATGCCCTGTGACCCCGGTGGTGTTTAAGCATGAAACGAACTCGACAACAACGGTTAGAATATGAATCACGCCTGGCTCTAAGAGCCTCATTACCTAAAGGATGGATTGTCAGGGACCAGGATCCTGATGTGGGTATAGATATGAAGATTGAAATCGTTGAGAATGAGATTGTAACCAATAAGGTGATTTGGGTGCAGGTCAAGGCCACGGAAAGTAAGAAATCCACGATTTCCAAGATACCTTCTTATCCAATGGAAACCGAACACTTAAAATATTATGAACCCTGCCGAATACCCGTAATTATCGTTTATGGAATCAAAAAATCTGAGAATGTTTTCGATTTCTATTCTCTCTTCGCCCAGGAATATATCAGGGAAAATCTCTCCGTCGCCGATCCCAACTGGCGAGATAAAAAAACAAAAACAGTAAAATTTGAATCAAGATTAAACATAAAAGATTTAGATGCTGTCGCGACAAAAGGCTATCTTTATATCGCCGCACAGCAGCTAAATATCAAACCTGCCGGTGCTCAGTATTGGCTCGATGGAATACCAAAATCAGATGATAAAGAATTACAGAAACGAACGTTAACGGCCCTTTTATATTCCAGGGACGAGAAACACCCTGAAGCAATAGAAGAGTTAGAAAATATATTAAAGTTGTGCATCCTCTCTCCAACGGAAAAGATGTCCGTTCTTCTAAATTTGGGTAATGCCTGCTATTCATTAAGCCGGATTGATGATGCGCTTTCAAATTACAAGGCGGTTCTCGAATTAACAACAAAAGTTACCGAAAAAGAAGCATTAGAGGGGAAATCCGCAGCTTTGGGCAATATCGGCCTGATTTATTCAGCTAAAGGAGATTTGGACAGCGCCCTGAAATACCTTCAGGACGCCATGAAGATTGATCGGGAAATTGGCTATAAGCAGGGAGAGGCATCA
>CAZHBL010000187.1:0-9038 GCA_964530105.1 uncultured Pirellulales bacterium
GAGATGACATCGAAGAAGCAGAAGGGCCTGTACATATACGACTCGATCGAATTCGCAACCGCCCTGGCGTTTAAGGCGAAGAAGGCGGGGCTGGAAATATTCAACCTTACCGAGGCCGAAGATGTCATCGTCAAATCCGATGCTGTCGAAGGCGTGGTCGTCAACCATTCAGCCATCACACTCGCAAAGCTGCACGTCGATCCATTCTGCATCGCTTCGAAATACGTTATCGATTCGACGGGCCATCCCGCCGAAGTGGTGAAAATGCTGCTAAAGAGAAAGCCGGACCTCCTGCCGCAGGGAATACAGGAGAGCTTCATGGACGTCGAGACCGCCGAGGCCGGCGTCGTCGACAAAACCGGCGAGATTTTCCCGGGCCTTTACGTTGCCGGCATGTCCGTCTGCGCCGTGTACGGCCTGCCGAGAATGGGGCCGATCTTCGGCGGAATGCTCGTATCCGGGAAAAAGGTCGCCGAGATGATCGATGAAAGATTGCAGTCTTCCAACACGTAAAGAGTGCCTTGCCATACTGGCGGAATATCACGTTCCGCCGCACATGGTAAACCACAGCCAAACCGTGGCCAAGCTGGCCGTCTTTTTGGCGCAAAGGCTCAATGAAAACGGCACGGCGGTCGATGTCACTCTCCTGGAAGGAGCCTGCCTGTTACACGATTTGTTGAGGGTCCATGACTTTAAAGAATCAGACTACGAACCTTTCGAGCGGAATCTTCCTAAAGAAGAAAAAGCAAAATGGCAACGGCTGCACGAAAAATACAAGACAATCCCCCACGAGCTTGCCGCTTATGAAATATTGAAGGAGAAATACCCGGCACTCGCTTTAACGATAAAGCGGCATAGGTACATGGCCCTGCTGGATGAAAAAGAGCGTCCTGATAGCTGGGAAGAAAAACTACTTTATTACGCCGACATGAGGGTGATGCACGATAAAATTGTGCCGTTAAAGCAGCGCCTCGCCGAAGGCCATAAAAGAAATATCCACATGCACGGCTCGGCCGCCCAGAGCAAAATAAACACCGCCAAAGTCGATCCGCTGATCTTTCAAATGGAAAAGGAAATTTTCGAGAAAATCGGCCTCGATCCGCTCGAAGTGACAGAGGAACGCATTGATTCATACTCAACGAGCGATAATCCGCCGCCATCGAGAAATAAATGCTGATTGCGCAAATGAAGATTCATAACCGTTTGGCCTGAAACAAGTTGCATTATGCTTCTTAACTCAGAGCTTTCTTCGATAAAAATTTCAGTTGAACAAGCCAAAAAAATAATGAAGTTCGAAAAAGTATATGGTATAGTAATTTGTTAAGTATATGGCAGTGCTCATTTGCAGTTGATATGGGAAATGTTAGTTGATACTATTGAACGTGTCGCGTAGAAGGACACCGGCTATTGACTCAAATTGGATTTTAGATATAAAGGAGTTACATGATGGAGACTTACCTTTATCTTATTCTGTTTCCGGAATCTCTGGTCATGTCGATGCTCGGCCCATCCGAGTTCGGCGCATATCTGGCTACAGGAACGAAAAAACGAGCCAGGGAGCAAGCCGTATATTTCCAGTTGGACGGTGGCTTTGAGAGCGATTACTTTGACCTGGAAAAGGCCAAGAAATCTTGCGTGCCACATGAAGATGGTCGGCTGAAACACTCTGTTTATGTTTCGACTTACCGCGTATTGGAGCACGTCCCTTTGAATATGATTGGAGACCTCTGGCTGGTAACCCGCGACGGCCGGGGATTGGCATTGCGTCAATCTGAGCCGCCAGAGGAGTATGAAGAGCAGTACCATCTTTACCAGGAGCTTTGCCCGGTTCATCCGTTGATAGCGAGCCGCATGAATCCCAAAGATTTTACCGGTTTTATTACAAATCCGGAGGTAACCGTCTCAGTACCCAGAATTTGCTTCGTAGAGATGGATTTGGCCGACCTGGCACATGAGCCTTCGAGTGGAGATACCAGCAATCTACCCTACAATAACGTAGAGCATATCAGAGATTGCCTGGTCGAGCTTGCCACGAGAGGAAAAACGACGAAGACTATCAACCGTATTCAACACGAATACATTCCATACCGGAGCGTGAAAAAGGGTTTCTTTTTAGGCGACAGGACAGGCATGCTTTACTATCCTTTCCCATCCCTCGAGGATATGGAGAAGCACCATCATTACTGGTGGCGTTCGGCCGAATTGACCTGAGAAGCTGCAAACGAACAGACACCCAGAGTAGTTCCTGCCTAAGGCACGCCCAAGGTGGAGCGCAGCCCGTGGGGCGTAGCTGAGGAATCTATTTCTAAAAGATAATGTCGGGGCATGGAAATGGAATCGGACCAAGTCGAACACGAGGAACCTGATAACTCCGGCGACGAAACACCCGTTTGTATTCGGTGTTTCCGGCCGGTTAATCCTTTAGCCCACTACTGCCCGCATTGCGGAGAGGCAACGGGACGGTTCACCCAATATTTGCCGTTTGAAAGTATCCCCTGGCAGACGCGAGTCTGGGGTCAGGTTTGGCGGCAGATATGGTCTGGCGATGTTTCGCTGCCCGGCCGCGCTTTCCGGCTGTTCATGGTCGTCTGGAATGTACCTTTCATGCTGATAGGATTATTGTTCAAGCCCCCGCGAGAACCGGAGCAGGAGCAGCGCCAAAACGAAGCAGGAACGGACCAGGAAGAAAACATCCCGCCCGGCTAAAACGTTGTGCCAGGCCTTTCTTGACAAACGAAAATATAGCAATCTTAGGTTAGATGTGTTATACTTAGTGAATTAGAGATATTCACCAGTTCAGGCCCTGTGCTTAATCGGAGGCCTTACAGTTATGATTAGGTTTGTCTGCAATTTATGCGGTGAGGAAATCGACGTCCGCGACCAACTCGCAGGCAGGCAAATGGAATGCCCTAAGTGCAAAAGCCTCAGAGTCGTACCCGATAAGTCGCCCAAGATAAAATTCCATTGCAAGAGTTGCGGCCAGAGAATTCGAACCGATCAGATTCACGCCGGCAAAAAAGGAATCTGCCCGAATTGTAAGAAGCTAATTGACATCCCCTCTCATCCGGAAGGAACTATGGTCGCTCTCGTATGCCCGATTTGCAATGAGATAATACATGTCCCGGAAGGTTCGAAAAAGGAATTCATAGAATGTCCTAAATGCGGCAGCTACGTGGATGGATTATCCAAAAACGACTGAGTGTTTGCCGTAAGGAGAAAATAAATGTCACTGAGAGTATTACATCTTTTTTCACTACTTATTTATTGGCAGGTTTTGTAGACATTTTTGTCATCCTTCAAAACGTTGTCAGATCATACTCTATCTCTAATCGGAGCTTGTGTTCAGCTTCCTCCTGGGCCAGTTCCATGAATACGTTTCTTGTTTGCGGGTCCTGTGACATTGATGCTAAATCGGTGTAAAATTGAAATGCCTGCTTTTCCCTTTGCATTGCCACGAGCAGCGCCTTGGCATAGGTCAAATTCGCTTCGGGCTCAACGTCCTCCACGCTGTCTGCGATCCCGAGATTTCCCACTTCGTCCTGCTGGATTTCAACCTCTCCGGCCTTTAACGCTTCGAGTCTTATCTTATGCTGCCATTCATCGACGGCGAAATCTTCAAAAGCTTTGGCGACTTCCGGCCGCTCGGCCCACTGAGCCAGCTCTTCGTAGAAATCGTGGGCCTCAATTTCTTTGCCAATCGCAAAGTCCCAGATTTCATCAAGTGAAGAGAACCTTTTCATTGCTCAGTCCTCAATGACTCTCATTTGTTGAGAATCATCTAAATCGGCGGGGCGTGGAACAGGCCAACGTTGGCGATTGTGGGGCAGACGCGTGAGTCTAAGATTCTGATTCGCACTTTTTCTGCTGTGACATCGGGGAATCGGCAGATTCTTTTGTAGCCTACGGTCTGGCCCTCGGCGACTTGTTGCCATTTGCCGCCGGTTTGAACATCGACGGCGAATTTTGCGATTCGCTGGCCGAAGCCGCGGAGTTGCTCCTGGAACATTATGACGTTGAAGGTCTTTTCGCCAGCCAGCGTGATTGTCAGTCCGGCCTCAGTTGTCCAGTCGGGCGGCATCCAGCAGGTATCAGTGTCGCCGTCGAGGGCTTTAGCAGGTTCGAAGCCCTTGCCGCGGGTGGCCGAGGCGGTCGCTTTGGCGCCGTCGGCTAAGTTGGTCTTGAACGTCTCGCTGAGATACTCGCCGACCTCGGTTAGGACTTTGCAGTCGCGCTGGCTGAAAAGACCTTCGCGGTTGGGCGGGATATTCAGCAGGAAAACCGAGTTTCCACCGACGGAGTTGAACCAGACATCGAGAATTTCTTTGGTAGTTTTGACGTACTGCTTTTCATCGCGCCAGAACCAGCCATGACGAATAGACGTGTCGGTCTCGGCGGGATACCAGTGCAGGTAGCCGCCTTTGTCGAGGGTCTGCTGGAGTTTGTCGAGGCTGCCCAGGTCCTTTGCCGTCATGTCGGGCCAGGTGAATTTGTCCGGCGGGGCATCAATCGGGATAACGCTCCACTCGGCGGCTCTTGCATTGCCGGCTTCGTTGCCGCACCACCGCAGATCGGGGCCTTTGCCGAATATCACCGCCCCGGGCTGTAGCGTGCGAATCAGTTCGTACCACTGGTTATAGGTGTATTTCTGGCCGCCCTTGTGCTTGGGATGGGCGCCGTCGAACCAGACCTCGTGAATCCGGCCGTACTCGGTGAGCAGCTCGAAGAGCTGGTTCATAAAATATTCGTTGTAATCATCGACGACGAATTTGAATGTCCGAGTGTCTTTGAAGGACCGGCCCGGCACGGGGCGGGGAATCACCCGCTCTGAATATTCGCTAAGGTTACCGTACAGGCCGTCGGGATTTTCCATTTGGTACAAATCGGCAGGTGACAAATACACGCCGACCTTCAGGCCATATTTGCGGCAGGAATCGACCAGCTCTCGCAGCACGTCCCCTTTGCCGCCCCGCCAGTTGCTCGAAGCGACCGAGTGCGTGGTGTATCGGGTCTGCCACAGGCAGAAGCCGTCGTGATGCTTTGCCGTCAAGATCACTTGCTTCATTCCCGCGGCTTTCATCATTTGACACCATTGGTCGGTGTCGAGTTTTTCGGGATTGAAGATTTTCGGGTCTTCGGTACCGGTGCCCCACTCGCGGCCGGTGAAGGTATTGACGCCGAAGTGGACAAAGGCGATGAACTCAAGCTGCTGCCAGGCGAGCTGCCGGGCAGATGGCCTGACTTCAACGGCTTTGCGTATTAGCTCTTTTCGTGCCGTCGCAGCATCACGATCGACCATGTCATAGACACGGACATAATCGACTACGAAGTAATCGGGAAGGTTGGCCTTGGTTATGTCGCCACCCCACTTGCCGATTTCCTCGGTGAGTTTCGCGTACTGGGGCACCTGCGAGACACCGCCGGCGCTGGTTCGCCAGGTTTCTTTGCCGTCCACGTAGAAAACGTACTGCTCCGGAGTCCAATGCAAAGCAAACGTATGAAAACCTTCGCTGACGCCGGGGATTATAATTTCGCCGGTTCCCGCACTTTTGTGCTCTTTGCCGTAGCCATCCCAGTGCAGGTTCTGCGTGATTTTGTCCTCACGCCACGGCTTTTCCATAATGTCGATTTCCGTGCCGTCCCTGCCTTCATCCCCGATCTTGCCCACGGTGTTAGCATGCATCCAGAACGCGGGCCAGTGCCCTTCCTGCGTTGGGAACTTGCTCCGGCAGACCCAGTAGCCAAACTTATGCTCGAATTTGCCCCTGGTGCGAAGGGCCCCGCTGGTGTATCGCTCGCCGTCCTTTTTCGTGCGGACGAGCAGGTTTCCCTTGCCGTCCAGATATGAGTCTTCCTTAACCCAGAAGCCGTCCCGGCGTTTGAAATCGCCCATGATTTCCCATTTGGACTGGTCGATTTGAGTGCCGTCGAATTCATCGCTCCAGGCCAATTTCCAAGTTTTCCCATCGGGAATCGGGGGCAGGAACTCATCCTTTGCCGTAGCTGCATTTGCGAACAGACCTGCGGCCGAGCAGAAGACAACCAATATTGTTATGTGATATGGTATCTGGTTTTTCATGAGCTTCTTTCCTTATATATTGCTTTTTAGCCGTGCGGTCGTCGGGTGGCCCTGATGCCTGAAATGACCGTTACAACCAGCATCAGTGTGAAAACCACGGTTGCGAACCAATATCCCCAGGCGGCGGTCTGGACGTGGGCCATTCTGATTATTACCGTACCGATGGCGAATGATTGAAGGAACATTTTGATCTTCCCGGACATAGTGGCAGCGAAATTGACGCCGCGAGCCTCCGCAATATGCCTGAGTATCGTCACGTAGGCTTCTCTGGCAATTAATACAGCCGCTACCAGCCAATGAATCGCCGTCAACACACCGGGATTGAGGTCGAAAAGCTTCGGCTGACCGATAAGTGCAAAACAAATGAAAGCCCCACAGACCAGAATTTTATCCGCCAGAGGGTCGACCATTCGCCCGAATTTGCTGGTTACATTCAACCTGCGGGCGGCATAGCCATCCACGATATCGGTCAGGCCGGCAATAAGAAAAAGAATGAAGGCAACATCGAGAAAGCCAGGAAACGGCACTTCACCGTCAGCGTAATACGGCGGGGCCATAAGAATCATAACCAATAAGATAATGGTCAAAACGAGCCGGCCCATAGTCAAAATGTTCGGGATTTGCTTCAACATAATCAGAAGTTTACGTATTTAGCAACAAAATTCAACACTAAATCTGCTTAACGAGCAAATCATAATCTTTTGTTCCAACGACTTTTGTATCGATGAACTGTCCGGGCTGTGCCGAGCAGCGTTTTATTATGCAAACGCTGTCGATATCGGGGGCCTGTCCGTAATAGCGTCCCCTGCCGAGGCCGTCACGATCAACCGAATCAACCAGGCAGGTCAGCCTGTTTCCGATTCTGTCTTTGTTATGGGCAAAGGCGATTTTCTGCTGGGTCAGCATCAGCTCATCGAGACGCTGCTGTTTGACCTCGTCCGGGACCTGGCCCGGCAACCCGGCGGCGGCAGTTCCGGATTCGGGATAGAACTTAAAGCAGCCCAGGGCATCAAACCTCGCCCACCTGACAAAATCCAGCAGCTCTTCGAACTGCCGGTCGGTTTCGCCCGGAAAGCCGACTATCAGTGTTGTTCGAAGCACAATATCGGACATGGCAAGACGCAGATCCTCGATCAGGCGCTGGAGCTTGTCCTTAGTATCGGGCCGGCGCATCGACTTGAGGATATTATCGTTTACATGCTGGAGCGGGACATCAAGGTAGCGAACAATTTTCTCGCTCTTCGCGATGGTCTCTATTAATTCACCGTCAATCCCTGTCGGATACAGATACATCAACCGAAGCCATGCAAGACGGGAGATTTTTTCGAATTCCTTTAGAAGAGCAGGAAGCTCATTTTTAATTTTTAAATCGCGCCCGTAGCTCGTTGTGTCCTGTGCGATTACGTTCAACTCGACCGCGCCGGCGGAAACCAGCTCCCGGGCCTCGGCGAGAACAAGCTCCATGGGTTTGCTTCGGAACCTGCCTCTTATTGCCGGTATCGTGCAAAAAGAGCAGCAGTGATTGCAGCCTTCACTGATTCGCAGGTACGCCCAATGTTGCGGAGTGATAAGTAATCTACATCTGTCATCCGGAACTCGGTCGCTGATCGTGGGCAATGATTGATCGACACAAGAGTTACTGCTACGTCCGGAAGACCCGGATGAAAAAATATTTTCGATTATTTTTGCAATATTATCCCGCTGACTGAGACCGACTACGGCGTCGATTCCATCGATTTTTTTGTGGAGCTCAGCGCCTAATCTTTCGCAGAGACAGCCTGCAACAACCACTTTTTTTACCGCACCACTAAGCTTACGATCCACTGCGTGTCTTATCGCTTCGAGTGACTCAGCTTCGGCCGGGGCGATAAAACCACAGGTATTAATGACAACAACATCGGCATTATCAGTCTCGAAAGTTATCGTAAAGCCCGCCTGCACAATTTCAGCCAACATTCTTTCGCTATCAACCACGTTTTTCGGACAGCCTAAAGAGATAAAACCAACAGTGTTTTCTTGCTTTTTTTTCCCCATAAAACCCAAAAACATCGTTAAATTTGCATTTTAGCCCCCGGAAAAAGGTGTTATTTTGACTAATTCAATGATAATATACTTGACGATAAGAAGATAAGCAATATAATAAATGAACAATCCGTCTATATACAGGTCGGAAATGCAGGGTAGCATTCCGCTTAATGAGCGTGTAGTTTTATTGGCGATTCTAATATTATGAGCAGCGGCGGAAACCAAAAAGAAGTCCGTGATCATTGGCTGATTGTGGTTATGGCTGCGGCGATTTTAATATGGATGGGAGAATGGGGGAGTATATCCGCCCAAACAGACACGGAAAATGAAGCCGAGCGGACACTTCGCGATCTGAAAATAAATATGGCCCCCGAACCTAATGTCCCTATCCCTGAAGCTTATCGGACACCACCTAAAATATCCGAGCAGATCGTCGGTGGCACATCTGAGTGGAAACTATTCTACTTTTGCAAATACCATACCTCCGATGAATTGAAAAAAATCATCCACGAGCAATTTGCAACCAAACTATTCGATGAAAAAGGTAAATCGACCTCAGTAGATGATTACACCGTCAGCAGCAATCCGTCCACAAACCAGTTGATCGTGCGATGTCCAACTCGTGATGACATCGATGCAGTACTTGAGACTCTCAATCAGATAGACATCAAGCCCATTCAGGTCAAAATAGATTGTCTTATCTCAGAGGTTTATGCGGATATGACATTTGACCGTGAAACCACTATAGCAATCGATAACTTGTTCGGCGAGAAGATCGTGATGAATCCCGCCGGTACAGCTTTCGGAGCTGATGTTCGGCAATTAGTACAGGACGACAAATATCTTCCCGCGTTTCCAGGGGCCTCGCTCAGAGAAGTGGCGCGATCTCGAATGGGTCTCAACATAGGTTATTTGAACGCCGGCGAAGCAGGCCACG
>CAZHBL010000188.1:0-8995 GCA_964530105.1 uncultured Pirellulales bacterium
GTGCTCCAGAGCAGTTCGATCTGGGCATTGTCCCCTACATCGAAGTACTCCAGCACAATCTCGTGCTTGCCTGCCTCAAGCTCGACAAATCCCTTGACCTCGGAGAGACCCCATGAAGCCAGCATGTCGTAGAAGACCACTTCGCCGTCGATCCAGCAGGCTGCCCCATCGTCTTTACGGGCCATAATCAGGTAGGTATCCGTAATCGGTATGTCAAGGAGGCCTTCCCACCGTGCGGAGAAGTCGTCTGCGGCCACTACATCGGTCTCCGGTGATGCAGTTCCCCAACTAAAAGCAATCGGACCCTCGATCCGTATCAGGACCGGATTGCCCTGCAGATTTTGATTATTGAAGTAACTGCCCAGCAGACCGCCGATTTCGGTACCTTTGGTGGTGAAACTCCATATATCGCCCTGAACGAGTTTCTCCGAAGTTATGGAATCCACACGCCAGTAGTAAGTGGTTTGCGAATCCAGTTGACCGGGATCGTACTCGTTGGTCATAGCCATCTCGCCTACCATACCAACGACCACGTCGTCCTTATTCTTGCTGAAGTAAACCATGGCCATCGTGACGTCCGCGCCGGGTTCCCAGCTCAACGTGGTGTTGGGATCCACCCATTTCATGCCGTCCGGCGGATTCGGTGCTGATGCTTTGCTTATCTTGAGCACAAAGTTCCATACATCGCCGGCTGTGGTTTCATCGGCAGTCACGGTTTCCACCCGCCAATAATAAACCTTGCCGGATTCAAGCGCCTGGTTCAGAGGTAAGGCATTTTCATTTGTAGAACCGAGCAGAGTTCCTGCAGCGCCGGCGGTCACGTCCTCCAGATTCTCGCCGAAGTACACGTTGTGCGAAATAGCCCCATCAGTAGGCATCCAGGACAGAATCGCCGGGGCATCTTCAAGCACACTCTCGTGACGCGGATCCGGCTGTGTAGCCTTGGACAGGCCCACGGTGTATATATAAAGCATCTCGTCGCCGGTAAGCAGGCGATTGTATATACGCACATCACTCAGTAAGCCGTCCATGGCGGTGCCAACATAGGGTTGCCCGGCGGGCACCGGGCAGCCGCACTTCTTGATCAAGCGATTGTCCTCGTCACCGGTCGTGCCCCAGTCCTCGTTCACGCGCGCACCCAGCGTCACTTCACAGTCGCTGTCGATGCGCCGGCCGGGGGCATCGGGATCGTAGCTGGTGTCCGACGGATTCGTCACGACATCGACCCAGTCGGTCCTCGTGCCAGCCAATTCACCGTTGACCCAGATGCTGGCGTACTCCTGTTCGTTGTCCCACATACCCGCTATGTGGTTCCACACTTTGTCAGCCGCATTGCCCGCCGCGTAGCCGCCCGCGGGGTTGCGGGGAAAGGCCCAATGAACCAGGGTTCCGGCAAAGAGCATTTGCAGCTTGTAGGCCCGTTCCCCCTTACCCACGAATGTTGCCCAGTTATTGGAATTGATCTCCTTGACCCAAGCGGCGACAGTAAAGGACTGGTTTTCGAAGTCGGCCCAGGTGGGGGGATCCGTACATGAGCCCAGGTCATTCGGGTCATCGTGCGGTCCTGCGTTCTTGCCCCCTCCGCATCTAATATAGTCCGTCCCGTCGAAATAGAGAGACATGCCGCCCTCGTGGTCAACGACCCACTTCGGATCAGCGGATGCGGGATGACCCGTTGCAGAGGGGAACTGGCCGTGACGTTCATTGCCGCTATAGTCGGTTACAATGGTGCTGCCCGGACCGTCATCGAGCTTCCACCAGGCAACCAGGTTTTCCATTCCCGGATCCGTGCCCTGAACAGCGGCCACAGGGGTCGCGGTTAGACACAGGAACAGAAGGGATAAACATAAAAGAACACATTTTCTACACATAGTCTTACCTCCTTCTTTAAACATTATTTGTTAAACCTCAACCACCGATTTTGGTACAGATAAACTTACGATTGATATTAGCCATACGCAGAGATCCTCCAAACACACCAATTCTCCTGTGGGGGCCGGGTTGCTCCAAACCCGAAATCAAACACCTTGCAAAATATTATACATCTTTACCAACGATAACACAAGTTTTTTCCAACATCCGAGAAATCACCTCCTCCAACAGGATTGACTCCGAAGGATCTCGGCATAATATCCTGGTCTTTTTACGGACAGTATCAGTCAAGATCAAGCCGCTGTACCCAGCAGGAACGTGTTGCGATTACGATGTGACTTTCTTCGTCTGGCGGTGATTCGGTTCCTGGTAATGGTATACGCACCTCCAGGTACTCAAAGTAGCCCTCTACTCGGCCCGCATCCAAGTTGAATTCACCGCCCCCTACATATGAACACGATAGAAACGGGACATCCGCCGGTCGGCCATCCTGATTCCTTCTGAGTATAGGTGAACCCTCGAAAACCACTTCAGCCACGGTTCCCACGGGCTGTTGTTTCACGCTCTCCAGTCGGTAAATCTTGTCGAACCTGTAAGTTCCCAGTCGAACCATGTCCGTACCGGGTGCCCTGAGAGTGTACTGCTGCACACCCCGCCACTGGTCGCCTACGGCCAAGGATCCGACATCCGGCCCGGGCAGGCTGAAGAATCCATGACGCGGAAAGATGGCTGGCGGGCTTACCAGGTCAAGGGCGGCGGCATGGGCTGGGGTAAGGCCGCGTACGGCCAGTCGCGCCGGGCGGAGATTGAATACGCCGGGCACATAACCCAAGGGATTGATTTCGATGGTATAAGTCTGGCCGATCAGCTTGGCAAAGGGACTGTTCTGGTCCGCGGATTCCTGGCTATCGAACGCCAGATCGGGCTGCCAGGATGATGTGAGCGCATACCTGACCTGATCAATTGTTATCAGAGCTACAACCGTGTTCGCATCTTCAGGCAGCGGTCCTAAAATCTTCTGGGTGAAGACCACTTCGCTAGATTCGGTCACTTTCGAGGAATGGATTGTCGAGGCGTTGCCCTGGAACGCGGTCTTAGTGTTTTCAATGGTCGAAACGGTCTCGGTAGTCACCCGATAACGAGTCCTTGTCCCAGGTTCGAATTCCAGTGAAAGGGTGAATTTTTCAGACTGAGCAGCAGCTTCATTCGATTCGGCCGAGACCGCCGGCAACACTAAACCCGCGTCTTGTCTGGGCAGTAGTGAACACCCGAACAGCACAATTGCCAGGAACATTGTGATCAGTACTTGCCACTGGTTCCGGTGATCTCTGAGATATGCCATATTTGCACCTTCGGTAATGCCAAAATACTATGCGGTACTATGTGCCAAGTTGCAAGTTTTGCCGCATTAGACGGCAAAGAGTATGTTACCCGAGTTTATAACTCGTTGTCAAGTGATATAACATTGCTCGATTTTAAGCTGTGCATACTATCTCCATTTTTAGTCAGTGTCCCTTAAAGAGTTTAATCCTGTATATTCATCTGTGATGAATGCATAACCAGGCGAGCCGCGCGCCTATTCTAAATGTCCTGCGCGTATTTCCACGGCAGCAGGATTTCCGCCGGTAACCATTACACGGTGAATTCGCACATCGGTCACACCGGTCGGCGTCTCGGTCGGAAGCCAAACGCGGGCTTTCCGTAACGGGGCGAGGTGCTTGAGAATGGTCGCATCATCTACGCCTCCGCGGTCATCCAGCGGGCCGGCGCCGGATTTCGATTTTGCAGGATCCGGGCTATCGCCGACATTGGCCAGGAATTCGAAGCCCTTGGGCGCCGCCTCCCTGTTACCGGTATTAATGTTACAGCCTACCAATCCACCGCGTGCGGGAGGCTTGGCCAGGTTAAGCCATACGGTATCGGCACTGGTGCCGGTTTGGTGCACCCAGAATTGATTATTGAGTGCCAGTACACTCGCATTACTGCCGTCCCCGCGCAATTCGAAACGGCATGTCTCTTTTGTCTCGACGGGCATCAGCATGCACGTGGCAAGTGTGAACAAGCCCCGGAAGTTGTCCGCTCCAATCGTTGCAGCCTGTGCTGATGTGGTATACGAGAAACGCGTCGCATCGATGCACAGCGTACCGCTGTCAGTTAGATGCAGGCCGTTGAAAGAACCGCTGCTGCGTTCGTGATAAACACCGCGTACAACAAGCCGGCCGCCGCGGCTCACGTCGTATTGTCCGGCAGCGGATCCCGTGGCCCCTGTGAAGACCGAGACCTGGTTCCTGGCACTTGCAGCGTTGGGACCGCCGATGACTTCCACCCACACACCGCTATTGCCGCTGCCCTGTAATGCACGCAACAGGACATCGGTTTGGGCCAGGGCGTTGATGCGTAATGCGGCAGTACGAGGCTGATATTTCTGTTGTGACCCGTTGACGTTAAGTTGATCGGCAAAGATGTGCCCGCCCGGCTGGTCGGCGTCTTCGATTAGCAGGGCACGTGCATTCGGCGCATGAAGGTAAATGTCACGCAACACTGCGTGGCTGGGACCTTCAAGCCGGAGCAATACTCCGCCATCAACCCCTGCCCAGTTCAACCTGGTTGCGGTCTCGCCCGCGCCGTCGCCAACGAGCTGAATATCACAGTTAGCTGGGATGAAGAGGGTCTGGTCCAACTTATAATTACCCATCGGCAAATGCACTACGGGTCGCTGGCCGGCAAGCTTGGAAGCTTCATTTATCACCTGTTGGATTTGGCTGGAACTTGCGCCGGCATTAACCTCGAAGACCATGCGTTTACGCTGCGGTGGTGTCGGCGGGAGCTTCGGTAATGCGTCTGGGATTAGTTCGGCATCCACGGTCTTCTCTGCGATACGACGGAACCTGCCGTGTTCGGCTACTGCATCGATGTCGGTGTAGGTGTTACCCACAAATGTCTGATCAGCCCAAGTCATTTGTACGGCACGGGTCTTGCCTCGGCATCGGAAGGTATTGTCCACAACGAGATACGGCCCGGCATTCGAGAGCCTCATGGCAAAGTCGCCAGTTGGATCCAGAATACGGTTTCCTGTGATGCTGGTTGGCGAACCCCAGGTGTGGCCTGTTTCAAAATCCAGGAACCGATTGGATTTGACGCTGGTGTTATTCACGACGGAAAATGCCATTAGATTTATTATGCTGACATCGGCGATGCGCGAGCGCAGAAAAAGGTTTTCCCATGCGTGCCAGTTGCCCATAACGTTGAAAATACCTCGTCCGCAGTCTTCGAATCGGCAATACCAGACCCATATGTCCATCGAGTTCCAGTTCACCGTTTGCACGCCGGTTTCACAATTCACGAACCGGCAGCGGAGCACTTCATTCTCGGCCTGACCGTTGGTCTTTTCCCCGCCAAAGACCAGTCCATTCTTGACGTTACGGAATATAAGATCGCTTGTTTCGTTGTATGTGGAAAAACTCGGCCCATATAGCAAGCCCGTTCCTGCTTGTCCTCTGCCCTCGAACGTAAGGCGTGAGATTTTGGAATACCACGCATCCCACTGGAACATTGTGCCGTCGGCCGGCCCGTCCCACAATAAGATGGTACTTGAATGGTCCTCGCCGATAATGGCTACGCCCTGGCAGTCGGTGTGCTCCTTTCGCTTCGTCTGAACGGTCGCCATAAGCCGGTAAGTGCCGGCGGGAACGTAGAGAACACACGCGTTTTTATGCTTGATCAACTCATCAAGCGCCTGCTGCAACGCCATCGTGTCGTCCGCCTTACCGTCACCTGCAGCGCCATAATCACGTCTCAAATCGCGCCAACTCGCAAAGGGGCCTACGAATTCCTCCCCGGAAGCCGGCGTCGAGAACGGTGTAGAACATACGATGAAACCTGTGAGAATAATTCTCAGTGTGGTGTAGCTCTGCATTGCCATCTCCTGCTTTCAGAAATGATTGAACGTCCTTACTTCCATTTCCCCTCATCGCTGATGAACTCCGGCTGGATCTGCTCGATTTTTTCAAGACGGCCAAAATCGGAAACCGGCACCAGCGGAGTGATGCGGTTTTGGTAATAAAACCTGTCGACGACCTCAAAATTCGGCGGGATATCACCTTCGATCTGATAGAGCCTGGCGATGAGCTGGGCCCCGGGTACGAGCCATTGGTAGATTTCCCAGTTGTCCACGCCGGACCAGACGCGGTACTGGGGTCCGTTCTCGCCCTTGGCCGAAAATGTTGTCTCGCTGTAACCGCCGGAGAACGGCAGCATGGCATCGCACTGATGCTCGACAAAGGTCAGTATCTTCGGCCCCATCCGCTTTCGCAGATCACGCATCAGCTTTACATGCTCCAGATCTGCCCCGAAGCTGTCAAGATAGAAAATAGTGCAGCCCTTGTCGATCATGTTCTGGAACCGCCGCCAGAGCATTTCACGGTGTTCGGGGTCGTCGGCATTGATATGGATCACTTCATCGCTCCGCCAGTTGCGGCGCACGGCCAAGTCGGCAGGCCGGGTGGTTACGCCGAGCTTCAGTCCTGCCTCGCGAAATCGCTGAGCCAGGAGCGACCAGTTCTGCTCCACTTCCGGCGGGAGCACGTCGAAGTCGGGCCGATACATCGCTCCGCGCGGATCGTCGCCGCCCTGTCCCCAAAGGATCACGCCCTGTCCGCCGGCGGACTTCAGCTTCGGTATCAGAGTCCGGCAGAAGGACTCGACGCCCTCGCTAAGATCAATCCGGCGATGACCGCCGTGAAAACCGTACGGATTGGTGGATGAGACGGCCTGCTGGCTGTGGTTCATGTAGTCCGAGGCGATCCAGCGGTAGTCGGCCTGATATCGGGTGGATCCGAACGTGGCGCGGAAATGCTCGCGATATATTCCAAGCAGATGCTTCCAGTCACGATTCGGGCTGACTCGGATCTTAAGGTCTATTGTTGCAGCCCCTCGAGCGGGAATCGGGGAGCCAACAAAATATATCAGCCTGCGATCCGGGGATTTTTCCCGCTTCTCCAGCTCCCAACTTGAGTAATCCCAGAGTATCAGCGTCCGGGTCCAGCCCGTCTTCCATGGCGAGATTCCCACGCCAATCGAATCGTCGGTAGCGTAGCTGCCGCCTATCTTCGACCAGAAACTCGGATGACATAGCCCAAGTCCATGCGCCTGAAAGTAACTGATATGCTGGACCTGCATCAGTCCTTCCGGCGGGCGATCGAAATGGAAGACCAGCCCGGAGAAGCCCACCACATTGATCGGCTCCGATGAGTGATTGTTCTCGATGCGGGATGAGATCGTTACATCCTCGCCATCGAAAGTATAGTCGGCAACGCATGCCACATCCCCGGCGGCATGGCGCACGCGCACACGATTGGCGGCAAGGACTTCAAGCGATTTATTTGCCACAGGTTCAGTCTTGACGATCCCGGAGCCGGAGTCCCTGAACCAGTTTTCAGCATTGAAAACGGACCAGCCGCCGGAAGCCAGTTCTCTCTGTCCGATGCGTATCGACGACAGCCCTTCTGTCGTAACGTGGAAGCTTATACCATGTAATGTCTCGTAGACAAAAGTGCCCGGTTCATTGCTGGTCAGCTTTTGATAGGACGAAGTAGACTTTTCTGCGGGTAGTCTGGTTTCTCCTGCAAACGCCACGTTTTCGCCGCTAACGAAGGTCGAACACACGACAGCAAAAACAAATACAGGAATTACTTTCGCTGGTGCCTTCATTCGGATTATCCCACACAATTGTTCACAAAAGCGACATTTCACCTAACAGTATTTGCGCAACATCTATAATACTAACCGATATTCCCCCGTGAGTTGAGACTTTTTCCTGCGAAAATCGGAAACAATGATCAGTGTCAAGGTGCTATGTTTGACAACGTTTTCATATGATTGGTCATGACATAGGCAGATTATTCCGTGATGGCCGTACAGTAATAGGTGTCATCGTGATTTTGTTTCCATCCATCGGTGGGTGCCTGCAGCGTCGTGCGGTGCTTCGCCCACATCTCGTTGACGAAGGCATCCCAGGCCTGACCTTGGCGCGCCCAATCTTTGTCGTGGTTCCGACCGGTCTTTTCCTTGATGGTTTTTACGAACGCGGCGTCATTTTCGTACATCCAGCGATCCACATAATCGAAGAAAGCGTCGTGGCCCCAAGCCTGCTCGGCCTGCATGAGCCGCAGGACCAGGGCTTGCGCCACCCAGCCAACGCTCGTGCAGCACCGGCGATAGCTTTCACTGGTGTTCTGGCCATCCTTCCATTGCGAGGGTGGCGTATGCTCATAGGGCCCCCAGCCGCTGCCTCGCGACCGACCCTCACCAGTAGCTGCGTCGATCCCCGAATGTCCGGCGAACACGACTTTCGCCCCAGTCCAGCAATCGCCGTAGGCGGTCTGCTCATCCTCGCCGAAACTAACCTTCGGATAGGACAAGCTGATGCCGGCCAGCTCATCATCGCCCAGAATAAGTCCGGCAAAAACAATGGGGAGTTTGCGCCCACTGCCGTGTCCGCCCCAGCCCGTCCAGCCGGGATGGCCCGCGCGGACCATGCTGCCCAGGTCGATGCCCACCTGGACAAAGTTAACCAGCAGCGGCTCTTTCTGCTGCGGCTTAAGATCAGTGCACAGCAATAATGCGGAGATGCCGGCCACCCGCCCATACTCCAGGCCGTACTGTGGCATGTTCTCCACAGGCTCTTCGAAGCCAAAGAAGCACGTTCCTACCCAGGGCCGCTGAGTAAAGCGGATATACTGTTGGACCTTGGGTATGCTCCTGGTCGCGGCCGCCACCGGCAACAGGCCGCGCTTGAGGTTCCGGGCCAGGTATATCTTCTGCCGGCGGTCGCAGAAGCCCGGTCGGAAGGCGTCCCGCGGCTGGGGCTCGCTCACACAGGTCAGAACCGCAGCAGTCCGGATCGGGCTGCTGTCATCTACACCACGCTCGATCTTGTTCCGCAATTGGGCATGGAGCACCAGATTCCTGGGCATGCTGATCGTCGCGACAAGCGAATCGCCGGGCTTCATCGTCACCGGCAGTCTTTGAATGAGCGGCGGAGTGAACCAGTTTCGCACGCCGCTGTCATAGGCGACTTCCATTTTGGCCGGAGGATTGAGCATGAAGCCGTTGCGGACGCGCT
>CAZHBL010000189.1:0-8986 GCA_964530105.1 uncultured Pirellulales bacterium
TTGATTTTGACGTTGACATTACAGGTACAGGCGGGCATTCCCGAACCAAAAGGTGTATGGGAATTCAATGCACCGGATCCAAGTATTGCCACTGTCGGCGCCCCCTTGGAAATCGTCGGCTCGGCTCAGGGTATCGCAGGCGTAAGTGCCGAAGACGGTGCTATGACTATCGGCGAGGGCAGTTATTATGTATGCAGGCATGGTATCGCACCAAATGGCGACGGCGCCAAAGTAAACGAATGGACCCTGCTCATTGATTTCAGCTACCCGCCCAGCAGTCTGTCTGATCCTCCCAACGGATACAACGATCTCTTCCAGACCGATCCGACCAATGCCGATGATTCCGACTGGACTATAACTTCAGCCGGTGCGATTGGAATCACCGCCGTTGGTTACTCCGACTCGTTTGGATACACTACGCAGGCAAATACCTGGTATCGTATGGTCGTAGTAGTCGATAACGGCACTCGACAAGACCTCTACGTAGATGGTGTGGAAATCTTCAAGGGAAACCAGCAGGGGATCGATGGTCGTTTCAGTCTTGCTGATGCGCTTCTACTTTTTGCCGCAGGCAACAACCAGGACGGCGATGACGCCACCATCAATGTATCAACTGTCGCCATCTGGGATATTCCCCTCAGTCCCAATGAAATATTGACCCTGGGTAATGCAGGTGAAAGTGTCTCCAAGGACACCATTGCCCCAATCGTCGATGCCGGTGTCGATCAGACTGTCGAATTGGATGAGAATTCCACAGCCGTGGTCAATCTCGAAGGAATTGTTACTGATGATGATGAAAACCTGACCATCGCCTGGCAGGTCATCTCCGGCCAGGATGATATTGTCATCGAACCGGCCGACAGTTCCAGTGCAACAGCAACCATAACTGCTCCCGGCCAATACGTGCTTCAATTATCTGCCAATGACGGCCTATACACCGTGACAGATCAGATGATGATCAATACATGGGTTCACGATTACAACAACCTGATCGTGCATTGGGATTTCGAGGAAATCTGGAACGGTCAAGATGTTAATGATGCGTCCGGCAATCTTAATTATGGCCGGATTATAGATGGTTTGGATGGTATTTCCGAATATGTTCCCCTCGAAACCGGTCAGGGACTCAATCTTCTCAGCGACGAGCTGACAGTAACCGGCGATTGGCTGGAGCTGGATTTGATTATGCCCGTTAGCGGTACTATAGCTATGTGGGTCAAACCCATAGATTTCTATAATTACCATTCAATCTTCGATAATTCCGGCAACGGCAACGACTGGGAAATGTGGATTTATGCTGATTCTCGCGCCCGTTTCCGCGTGGAAGATAATACAGCCGTTACGGCCAATCTGAACAACTTGGCCGAAGATGGTGACGGACAGAACAAATGGTGGCATTTCGCATGTACCTGGGCCCGCGATCCTAATCAGCCTGATCAGGTCGCTACCCAGTTATATGTCAATGGCAAATTAATGGATGAAAATTCGGGAACCTGGATCGATCCCGGCACGACCTTCTTTCTTGGTGGCGGTCATCCTGACAACGAATTCTGTAACAGTACTTTCGACGACGTAATGATCTATGACAAAGTTCTACCCGTCGAAGACATTCTCGCTCTGGTCTATCCCGACAACAAGCCTCCTGTGGCTGAGGCCGGTGAAGAACAAACCGTATGGCTTTCGGAAGCAGGTTCAGTCTCGATCACACTAACCGGTAGTGTGGAAGATATTGACGGCAGTCCTATTGGTGAAATGACCCAGCTATGGCAGAAAGTCGCTGGCCCAGATGATATAATCATTGAAACGCCGACTGCTAAGGAAACAGTCGTCGTCATCAACGCTCCCGGTCTTTATACTTTTTCGCTCACAGCCAACGATGGGCAGTTTAAAGATACTGACGAGGTTGTAATTGATGTTTGGTCCTTTGGTGATACCGGTCTGATCGTTCACTTGCCACTTGATGGCAATACCGATGATGTTGTGGCCGGTCATCATACGACCTTGATTGACGGGGCCGAGGGTAATCACGAATACGTCGATGGTGTCTACGGGCAGGCCCTGCAGTTGTCCGGAACCCACGACAACTCGGATAACGATGTGGTCTCAATCGATTTTGTTTATTACATACGCGGCTCCGTCTGCTTCTGGTTCAAACCAACCGAGCTTTACAACTATAACAGCATCCTCGATAACAGTGCCGACGGCAACGACTGGGAGATGTGGATTTATGGCAGCGGTGAGTTTGCCGGCCGTATTCAATCCGGCTATGTGCGTGGCTTCTGGATGGAAACCCAAACCTGGTATCACATTGTCATGACCTGGCGTCCCAAGCCGGATAATCCTGATATCGTTGATCAATTGTTGTACATCAATGGAGAACTGGTTGCTACGAACGAATCAGAGTGGGTTGATCCTGGAAGCACCTTGTTCTTGGGTGGCGGCCACAGCGGCAATGACGACTGTAATGGCGTCTTTGACGATTTCCGAATCTACGACCGGCCTATCACCCTCGAGGAAGTACAGCAGTTGGCGTCCCAAGGAGAATAGGGCACCGAACAGGATATCAAAGTGGGCCTCGCTATCCGTAACGAACATATTGAGCAAGCGGTACACGGCCCAGAATCATTATTTTAAAGCGTAATCGCTATATCTAAAGCGTAAGTTACTCAAACTGACCGATTGTTGAAATTATGATTGTTAAAAACAGCAAACAAAAATGGCCTACTCAGACGATAACAATTGTATCAGCAAGTAATTATCATAAGAGAGGCCATATGATTACAATCGGCAAAATTCCAAAAAAGCTGCAAGGTTTTTTCAAGCCTGTAAAAAAGCAGGTTTCCGAACATGTGTACGGCTATTTCTGGTCTATGGTACTGTCTATATGCATCAGTCACGGCAGTACGATTGACAAACTCGTCAAGTTGTTGCGGAACAGTACTCATCGTACCAATCACGGCGAATTCCTCTGGCGAAGCATCTGGGATGAATCGATAGTCATGCAGCAAATCGCCCTGGATATGCTCGCTGGCCTCTTCAATACAAAGGACCGTCATTTGTTTTTCATTATCGATGATACCCAAACCCTCAAACGAGCCAAAAAGATGCAAGCCGTTGGAAAACTTCACCACCACAGCACCGGCAAGTATGGAACCGGCCATACCATTCTTAAAGTGTGTTTGTTCTACCGTGGTGCAACCATTCCATGGGCCTCGTTGTTGTATATCAAACAAGAACATGCCGGCAAACTGGAAGTTCCATTTTATAAGCTTACCGAACTTGCAGCCCAGGCAATCAGAGAAGCTGTTTTGCCGGAAAAATTCAATGTTACCGTTTTGTTTGATGCTTTTTATCTTTGCCCAAATGTGGTTAATGCCTGCAAAGATCGAAAATGGCATTATATAGGCGTAGGCAAGTCTAATCGATGGTTTACAGTTGGTTCGGTAAAACGCAAACTTGCCAAGTACGGCAGGAATGTTCTGCGAAATAGTGGTATCTGGTGCAATGTTACTGGCTTGCACAAAACCAAGAAATACAGACTGGCTGAGCGAATCGGCAAGTTGAATAAGTTGGGTACGGTCAAGATAATTTTCTCCCGTCGCAAGGGGGAGAGTAAACATATCGCAATTGTCACTGATGATCTGCGTGCTTCGATGAGAAGCGTTGTAGCTGACTATCTGAAACGATGGTCTATTGAGATGCTGATCAAGGATGAAAAACAGCATTTGGGGCTGGGCGATTATCGCGTATTGCGATACCAAGCTGTGGTTAGATACCTGCGGCTGGTTGATTGTGCCTATGCCTGCCTGACCCATGTAGGGATTAAAGCCTATCGTGCACAAGGCCAAAACGAATCCAAGAAAGTGCTGCGACTTGAACCGATTAGCAAACTCAAAGACAGAATGCGTCGGATAGTCTGGCAGGAGAACGTTCAAGATGTTATCAAAAATAGTCATGAAAAATCTGTTATCCGCCGCCTGGAAAAACTCCTTGCGGCATAAAATCGGTCAGTTTGAGTAAGTTAGTTGAAGATCATCCTGACACCTTGGAATCCAAGAATAATCCGGCTGTGCTGTATAAAAAGCAAGCTCAATACGACGAGGCAGTAAAGTTACTACTCGCAGCCGTCGAAGGCCGCCGCCTCAAACTCGGTGACACCCACCCACATATATTAGATTCACTTAACAACCTGAGCGACTACTACGAAACCTGGGACAAGCCGGAAAAGGCCGAAGAGTGGCGTGCAAAACTACCGCAAACGGAAGCTGTGGAAAAGTGACATGGCACCCATAAAATGGCTCCATTTTTGTCGGCCAACGACTACAACCGGAGTGATAACTCGAAAGCCTCTTGTCTACCTATTTCGCAAAAATATGCATCTCATATGTGCCTTATTGACAGGATGTTATAAAACAGCGACAAACTCGACATAGTATTCAATGAACACCGTCAATTGGTGAGTGGCTGTAAGTAGTGACGTTGGCTGATATGTCGTAACCAAAATGCCTCAAAGAAAATTATTATGGCTACAGGTATTTTAATGTTTGACTTTGAGCTCTTCATAGGTGAACTGTGTCAAACACGAACGGGCTGACTCTTTCAAGCTACTAACCTTTGACTATACCAGATTTTACATGTTCGTTCCCATTGTAGTGCTGGTTTGCGCGATAATCCAGTCGGAAATGGTTTGCAAAACCATAGGCGATATAGTCTCCTCGATTTTGGAGTACTCCAATTCCATTCCGGTCTCAGCGGTCTGGAATGCGCGATTCAATCCTGGAAGCTCAAGGACAGTGAAATGCATGTTCCCGCCGGCTCTCAACGCATCAGAGATGGCCGCCACGTTCTCTTTTGCGGAAACCTGCATGTCCTTCTTGTCGTTGAGAGCGAGCTGACATCAATTATGGTTATCAAAGAGCTGACCATTTCTTTTTGACATTTCAAAACTGGGGATAAGTCAGGGGAGAATCTTGTTGGCAGCGTTTTAGTAGACGCTATTATATATTAACCAGGTGGCACCTATTTGTGTGCTTTTCCTGGAACTATTTTAGACGCTAATCACCACTGTGGTGACGAGATTCACATAACTTTGTCATTATGGTAAAGTAGAAGACACATAGATCTTTGGGAATATATCAAGTAACAGATTGAAAAATTTCATTCCGACGCTAAAATAATGGATATCAATTGGATGAATTAATTATTTGATTTTCTGGTTCGAAGCACACTTCACAAACGTGATATCGGTGCCATTTGATCTGCCCGTTACGAAAGGAGAGCTTAGCATGCACGAAAAGGTCTTCACCTGGATTTGCGTTTCACTCGTATTTCTGACCGTCGACTTGATAACACCGACCCGGGGCAGCCAAAACGCGAATGCAAGTGTTGCCTCTATCCCGATTAAGTCGGGACTGTTGCTCACCAGGAGTGGTTCATCGGGAGGGCGTATGCGCGGTCGATTAGGCTCGATTCGCGGAATTGATCCCATTCGTACTAAGTTGGTGGATGGGACGCTCCAGGAATTTCAACCGCAGGAAGGCGAGAGTCCGGAAGGGCAAGATAATTTGAATTGGAAGCGGGTCGAGCTGGACGACAAGGGCGCCATAGCTGAACGCGGGTCATACCTGTACGTTCCGTTCACCTCAGAAAAGAAGCAGGTGTTGATTCTGAATGCCTCGGGCCACAGTGAAGCGTACGTCAACGGGGAACCTCACGCCGGAGACATCTACAACCGCGGCGACGTACACTTTCCCGTGCTTATGAACGAGGGGACGAACCACTTGTTTTTCCAGGGCGGGCGCGGTTCATTCAAGGTCCGGCTGTACGAGCCACCTTCACAGGTCTTTCTGCTCGAGTATGACACTACGCTTCCCGATTTGGTCGTCGGACAAACGGCCGATACATGGGGCGCCTTTTTGGTCATCAACGCCACACCCGAACTGGCAGAAGGCTTCACACTGGCGATAGATGCGCCCGGAATCGCCAAAGAGGCCACGGAAGTTCCTTCTATCGCCCCTTTGAGTATTCGGAAAGTAGCTTTTCGCATTCGTGGAGCCACACCGGTCGCATCCGGCTCGATTGAAGGGACACTCAAGCTGCAAGGACAAGCCGGCCAATTGTCGCACAGCATGCCTCTGAAATTGGAGGCTGTTAATCCAGATCAAGCGCGGAAGGTCACCTTCATCAGCAAAATAGACGGCAGCGTTCAATATTTCGCTCTACAAACTGCAACGCCTTCTTCGCTTAACGACCCGCCGCCGGCCATCGTGTTGTCTTGTCACGGCGCCGCCGTCCAGGCCATCGGGCAAAGTCGTGCGTATTCGACCAAGCGCTGGTTCCACCTTGTCGCCCCGACGAACCGGCGACCCTACGGCTATGACTGGGAGGACTTTGGTCGTATGGACGCCATGGAGGTCCTGGAGATCGCCCGAAAGATGCTGGTGCACGATCCGTCGCGTATCTACCTTACCGGTCACTCGATGGGCGGACACGGCGCATGGCATCTTGCAGTAACGTATCCTGACTTGTTTGCCGCGGTCGGACCCAGCGCAGGCTGGCTCTCTCGATCTTCCTACGGCGGGCGGCAGCCCGAGACGACCGACGAGTCCGACATGGAATCGCTCCTGAGCCGTTCTCAGAAATCGGGTGACACCGTTGCCTTGGCGGCCAACCTGAAGCACGAGGGAGTCTACATCCTGCACGGAGAAAAGGACGACAACGTCCCCGTCGCGCAAGCACGAAAGATGGTGGAGGTCTTGGGCGGCTTTCACCACGATTGGGTTTATCATGAGGAGCCCGGCAAAGGACATTGGTGGGGCAACGAGTACAACGACGGCGGATCGGCATGCGTGGATTGGCCCTTCATGTTCGATCTGTTCTCCCGCCATGCGCTGGCTCCTTCTTCAGCGGTGAGCGACGTCGAGTTCGTCACGGCGAATCCTGGCGTCTCCAGCCGGTGCAACTGGCTGGCGATTGAAGCGCAAATCCATCATCTGGATATCAGCAAGGCCCACCTCCATGTCTGGCCTCACAAACGCTTTTTCAAGGGTACGACAGAAAACGTTGCCGTTCTGCAGCTCGACGTCAAATACCTGTTTACCAAAGAGCCTATTACCGTGGATCTGGACGGCCAGACTATCGATAACATTCCGTATCCTGAAAAAGGCAGCTCGCTTTGGTTCAGGCGGCAGGACGAGCGCTGGCGCTGCATCGAGAAGCCTTCGCTCCGGTACAAAGGCCCTCACCGGTACGGAGCCATCAAGGAGGAGCTTAAGCATCGTTTTTTATTCATTTACGGTACGGGAGGCACGCCGGAGGAAAACGCCTGGGCCTTTGGCAAAGCACGATATGACGCCGAGACGTTCTGGTATCGTGGTAACGGCTCGGTGAAGATTCTTGCGGATTCGGCTTTCACCCCCTCTCACTATGCCGACCGCACAGTTGTTCTTTACGGCAACGCCGAGACGAACCGTGTGTGGCCCACTCTGTTGAGCGAAAGCCCTGTTCACGTTCACCGGGGGCACGTGGAGGTGGGAGCACGCTCGTTCAAAGGTGACGGCTTAGCCGCCTTTTTCATCCAGCCACGTAACGACAGTGACATTGCATCCGTGATCGCCGTAAGCGGCAGCGGACTTTCCGGCATGAGATCAGCTTATGCCGTATCCTTCTTCAGGTCGTTTGTACGCTACCCCGATTGCCTGGTCACCAGAGTAAGCAGAGAGCAGGCCGGGAGCACTGAGAACGTCGCTGTCGGATTTTTCGGCCTGGACTGGTCCGTTGCGAACGGAGAATTTTCTTTCAAAGATGAAACTGTTCAACCATAATCAGTTAAGATACGTTTTTTTCTTAAGGCATGGTCGTAAGCGCCCGTCGACTTGGTACGATCGCTCACAAAACTTCACCGACCATGAAACCGGATTGTCGTTTCATCGAGCGGTATAGACGTTATGATATGTACGCCGACATCACACCGTCCCCGGTGCTTTTCTTCTCGGCAGCATCGGCCTCAGTCTTGCTGGTTGGAGGTTACGTAGAGCGACATAAAATTAGCTCCATACCAAGGATTTGATAAGGCTGTGAGCATCCGCTTGCAGCCCCATCCTTCAAAAACACGCAGTCACCACAATAGATGAAAGGAGTTATCTCTTTGATAAGAATTCTTATAACTTTCCAATAACATAAGTTTAATGAAACAATTGCGTCTATTGGAATTTATATGCAATTTCCAGATATCGCCTTTTTGCATAGTGCTGTTATTGGCATCCACTGCTGGAAAAAGCTCAAGGAGAATACAAGTCCACAACAGTTTTCTTCGATTTTCATGATACTTGTGAATGTTTTATTAGAATCTCCAAGCTGTGCCAATACCAATACCCCAGGCATCCCCGGTAAGCTGGCACTCTATAAAGCAGGAAGTGTTTTCGTTCACATCCAAATATGTGCCAACATATCCGCCAAATCGTGATTCTTCTTCGACATCACCTGCGGTTTCCATAATAATCTCCGTACCCTCGAGAACTGTTCTACCGCTGATATCGAGGTTTCCATCCACTAAATGAAGAAATGGGCCGCCGTAAATACGAATATTATCATCTACTCGCCAGGTTGGGCCAACGGCAATTTGGACCTCCCTGATGTCAATCTCAGCATCACCGGAAAATCCAGGATCGCCCGGCAAGCTGATACTGCTGCCGTCGGGTTCAAGCCAGGTAATCTGGCACAATCCGCCCCAGCTTATTTCATCGTCCTGCCAGAAAGTCACCCTTGTTCCAAAACCCCAACCAAATCCCAAACTTCCGTCGAATCCCTTATACTCATCAGGAGCAGCATTATCGGGAAAAATGTGTTCTAAATCACCTTTGGCATCGGCCAAACCCAGGCGCACGAATGTGTCCCAGTTATCGTTGATGCCATAGCCTGCCTTAATCATAATATACCCATCCCAGTTGATTTTGTCCGGCTCATGATGTGAACAGATGAAAGTTTT
>CAZHBL010000190.1:0-8967 GCA_964530105.1 uncultured Pirellulales bacterium
TTCCGCGGACGCTGCACATGTCGCTGCTGGGATTGCGTGACATAAGCTCGCTGGGGACGCCGCCGCTGGACAGGCGAAGTATAGTGACAACTGTGACCGCTTACAACAAGGAGCTTATCAAGAAGGCGATTTATCGCGAGTTGAACCGGCAGGGACAGGTGTTCTTTCTGCACAACCGGGTAAAGTCAATCGAGAAAAAGGCCTGGGAGATTCAGAAGCTAATGGGTGACGTACAGATTACTATCGCCCACGGTCAGATGGCCAAGAGCGAGCTTGAAACGGCGATGATTGAATTTGTGACCGGCCGGACCGATGTGCTCGTGTGCACGACGATTATCGAGTCGGGGCTGGATATTCCGAACGCAAACACGATTTTTATCAACGACGCGGACCGGTTCGGCCTGGCTGAATTGCACCAGCTTCGCGGCAGGGTCGGCAGGTATAAGCACCGGGCCTATGCTTATATGCTGCTGCCGATGTCAAGGACGATTACGCCGTTAGCGGCAAAACGCCTTAAGGCGATAGAGGAATATTCGCATTTGGGGGCCGGCTTTCGAATTGCCCTGCGGGATCTGGAAATCCGCGGCGCCGGCAATATCCTCGGCTCAGAGCAGTCAGGACATATCCAGACGGTTGGCTACCAGATGTATTGCGAGTTGCTGACCGATGCCGTGAAAAAGCTAAAAGATGAGCCTGTCGAACCGATACCCACAGCGGTCGTCGATTTGGGCTTTGCTACGTACATTCCGAAAAATTACATACCGATTAACCGGCATCGAATGGATGTATACCGGAAAATCGCCGTCGCGAGAACGGATGTTGATTTGGAGCAGATAAAGGGCGAATTAACGGATGTATATGGATCGATACCGGATGAGGTCGGATTGTTGCTGGACCTGGCGGAACTGCGAATCAAAGCGAGCAGGCGAAATATCAAGAGCATCGTTGCTTCCGGGAATGATTTGGTATTTTCGTTCGAGAAGGACCACAGCGATAACGAACAGGCCCTGTTCACAAATGTTTCCGGGAAAGTTCGCATTACAAGTCCGAAAGTAGTATATTTGCATTTAGCGAAAAATTACTTCGAGCCGAGAACGCTGATAACTGTTCTGCGAAAAATATTTGCGGAGACAAAAGATGAGCGGAAGAGAGGATAATGCGCAGCACCAAAAACTCAAGACAAAGAAGCTGGCAATAGCTTCCGCGTTAGTTTGTATTTTGGGAATTATCATCATAGTTTTAAGGATTGGATTCTACCGTCCGTGGTGGAATGAATACGTAGCTCGGAATGTAGTAGGCCTGCTTGGGATTGCAGGGTTAGTTCTGGGATTCATCGCACTAAGAAAAATTTCCAAACGTGTAGCAACAATAACGTTACTGGTCATCTTTAGCTCTTTCTTTCTGCTCATATTCTCCTTTTCACATTTTGTTTCCATCAAGGGCAGTGCAGTTCGCCATTTCATACAGATGTGTAGTTTCACTCTGAGTATAGTATTCCTTTTAGGTTTATTTGTCATACCAAAAATAATTGAATGGAAATCGAAGCCGAAAGAGAAATTCAGAGGCAGTAATTTCGCGGTCTTGGGCATGGTCTTGGGCGTAATACTGATGGATTGTTGGTTTGTGGAAACCTGTGCGCCGGTGCAAACAGCATTAGGTATGGTGTGTGCTTACAATTTACAACAACTAAGCAAAGCTATGTTGCTTTACTCAAATGATAATCAGGGTCGTTATCCGGAATCAGACCAATGGTGTGATTTGCTTTTAGAATACGAGCAGATTGAGTTGAAGCACTTTTTGTGTCCGGGTGTTACGTTTCAATGGCGCCGGCAGGTATTTCCATGGCCGGTTCCGAAAAATGAAAAGTGCTACTATGCAATGAATCCCAACTGTGAACCGAATTCACCGACAGATACAGTACTGTTGTTTGAGACTAAAGGCGGATGGAATAAAATCAGCGGGCCAGAGCTTCTGACAAATGAAAATCATTTCGGCTCCTGCAATATTTTGTTCAATGATGGGCATGTAGAAAGAGTGGGCCAAAAACACATTAACGATTTGAATTGGGGAAAGAGCAATGAATAAAGTGGAGAAAATTATGTATCGAAGCAAGATAGGAATTATGATTTTAGTTGGAACTTTGTTTTTAGAGTGTTTAGGAAAAGCAGCGGGCAAAGAGGGCATCTCGCCGCTGGATGAGCTGCCTGGGTATATAAAGCAGGTGACACACTTCGGCCAGAGGGCGGACTTTTCGCATGATGGCAAGCGCATCTTGTTTCTCGAAAAGACCTTCGGAGACGTTTATGAAGTGGAATTAGAGACGGGGATAATTCGCCCGATGACGCATCATTACTTCCACGAGGGCTATACCCGCGCGCTATATCTGGCCAATGGTGACATTCTGCTGTCGGGCGCGCGGCAGTTCGATGCGAATGATCCGTGGGCGAGCCGGAGCGAAAAGAACGCCGAACTGTGGGTTTTGAAGAAAGACCTCTCGGGGCCGCCGGTTCCTTTGGGCGAGAAATGCTCCGAAGGCCCGGCGGTATCTCGCAAACACATGCGGATCGCCTGGACGCAGAGCGGGGCGTTCTATATGGCGGATATTGTCTATGAAAACGGCAAGCCGGAATTGGCAAACAAAAAGAAGATTTTAGATAAGCGGGATTTGTCTTTTGAAACAGGCCTTGAGACGCAGAACTTTCGGCCGCCGGATGAAAAGGAGCTGATATTCAGTGCGTACGGTTATCAGGGCACGGAAGTGATGGGTCTGGATATCGAGACCGGCAAGGTGGTCAATTACTCGCAGGCGCCGAATCAATATGATGAGCCGGAAGGCATTTTTCCCGATGGCAAACACACGCTAGTCGAGTGCGATAAGCACAATCGCAAGGGCACGCAATACATCGACATTTATAAGCTGGCGCTGGACGGCTCGGCTCAGACGCAGCGACTGACGTTTTTTTCGAACTACGTCGGGTACAAGGCCTCGAATCCCGTGGTAAGTGACGACGGCCGGTATATGGCTTTTCAGTTTGCTAAAAGGGGAGATATGGCCGGAGTCGGCAGGGGCATTTTGGTCTTTGATTTTAAGAGCTACGAAAAGGCTGAAAAATAGCGGGGGAAACAGGAACCAAAACCATTCCGAGCGCAAAACGTTGGTAAATATTATGCGAAATGTTTCCCGGCCCAACTTTACATTTAAGACCATTCAGCCGACAGATGTCGGATGAACGCCTTAACGCTATTTTTTGCTCTTGTTGTCTTGCTTGGCAAAAGCGGATAAGCCAGGCCGATATATTAGTCGCCAGCGAATCTGGTTACATGAATAATTGCATCGCCAAAATAGGTCCGGCCAGATTTGAGTTTGCCTTCAACTCTCAGTTTGAATTCTCCATAACCATACAGAGCATCCATCAATTTGGCCCTATTGAATAAAATAGTAACCTTTGGGCTGCTGTCTGTTCCAGACAAAGATTGAGTGCCTCTTGTGATGTATCGGTTTTGGGAGTAAAGTATAGGTTGATAATCTGTATCGATGTCACTTTTTCTAATACTTCTTGGAAACTCTACGACAGCCATTATATTCCTTGAAGTGCCATTACGTCTGAGTACATCAGGCCTTATACTCAGATTATCAACTTCCAACACGATTTCACCAACAGGAAGATCAAATTCCACTGTCTTCGGCAATGTTTCATTACTGTCAATTGTAACAGAGTTGGTAATAGTGGTGTACAGAGCCGTATCCGGATTAACGTCTACTACTAACTCTACACAAGTAGTCGATCCCGGATTCAGAGACGTATATAACCATGTGTAGGTGTGCATCTTCTGGTCATACTTTCCGTTGGCTTTGCCATTTTCCATTACGAAGGTTACTTCCTTCGGGAGGTGATCGACTATGGACACGTCCGTTACCTTGATGTTGTTATTGTTATTGTCGAAGCAAATTTGATAGATGAATCTCTCATTTGGATCTACCCATTTGATTTCGCTGCCGGACATATCCACAGCTTTCTTGATAATATTAAGGGGTTTGTAATATGTAATAGCATCGGCGCTTGCCGTAGATTGCGGTGTTTCATTACTGTCGACGGTAACGGTGTTGCTAATCGTGGTGCCCAGAGCGATGTCCGGATTTACAGTGACCTCCAATTCTAAATGAATCGCTGATCCCGGCGCCAGAGTATTAAATAACCATGTGTAAGTGTGCGCCTCCTCGTCGTACTTTCCGGTAGCTTTACCAGTCTCATCCCTGGCGCTTATGAAAGTTACCTCTTTTGGAAGTTCGTCAACAACGGATACGTTTGTTACTTCGAACTCGTTATCTTTGTTGTCGAAATCGATCATATAGATAATCGTATCGTTGGGATTAACCTGGGTGACCTCGCCTTCAATACTGCCAAGAATGCTTTTTTTCAGGTTAAGGGCATTGCTCGTTGTCATAACATCAACACTTGTTGTTGTTGGGGGCGTTTGGTTGGTATTAATCATCACCGAATTCGTAATGATCTTACCGGCATCTACATCGGGATTCACCTGTACGGTTATCTCCAAAAGCGTGGAAGTTCCCGGCGGCAACTCCATATATGTCCATGTGTAAGTTTGTGTCTTTGTTTGTTCATCATAGTCGTAAAATCCGTTAACTCCATCGTCGTCGGCCGTGACAAAGGTTACCTCTTTTGGAAGACTGTCAACAATAGTCAAATCGGTGACCTTGTAATTATTGTGATTATCGAAATAAATACCATAGGTGTAGGTGTCGCCCGGTACTACTGTCTTAATTTCATCAGTACCAGCACCAGCACCTCTGAGAACTTGCTTTTTGAGATTGAGCGGATTGTAACCGATATCTCTGCCTGGGATAGCAAGTCCGGTAGGATTTCCAATGGCAGTGATGATATCGATCTGGTTAAGTGCTTTATCATAGACAAGAAGATTATCCCCGCCGGATACAGTGTCCCTTCCGGTGCTCATGTATACCAGGCCTGTGTCTGTGTCCACACCGAGCCCCATGACGCCTGCATCCGGCTCCACCTGGACCTCTTTCTCGGTGCCTGTAGCTAAGTGGTACTGAGTGAGGAACATATTACCTGCATATCCTGCGCCGGTATATACGAAGCCGTCCCTGACATCTACGGCAATACTAATGGCCATTCGGCTCAGAGTAATACTTTCGACCAGTTTCCAATCAGAAGTCCTGTAAACCGTTACTGTATTGGTGGCGTTCGCCACGTAGAGAAGGTCGTCAATTTCGTCCAGGGCAATCCCATAAGCGGTAGCGTTTTGCAGACTGAACGGTGAACCTGGCACATGAGTAAGTGTTTTGGTCTCCGGAAACCAATTATAAACATACAAGACGTTTGTTCTGCGATCAACAGTGTAAAGTAAACCCTTATCGTGGTCGTAAACGATACCCGCTAAGTCCATAGCGCCCGGGGCTCTTACTCTGCCTGCGTCCACCAGCATTATTGGGTCCAGCAGTTGAATCAAACCATCGGCCTCATACGTAATAAACAGGTATCCGGAATCCGAATCGATGGCCATCCCTACGGCACCAAGCATAGTATGGGGTATATCATGCTGAGCCTGAAACGTCAGAGTCCCATCGACTCCGATATCGTAGGCTTGTACCGGTTGTATATTGCTCTCACTGGCGCCTAAGATATCGGCAATGACGTACAGTGATTTTGCCGTTGCAGTTTTTGTGAGAGTCGTTGTTAATATGGCTATCGCCAGGAGAGCCAAAAAAGCATTGGATTTTATCACATTTTTTTCAATTACGTTTTTCATGACTGAATTCTCGCAAAAATTGTAAATACTTTTACTTTAGTTTTAGCAGCACACCATAATTTTCCGTCCGCGCCCATGTCACGTTCAGGGCATAAACAATCAAATTATTGGTGAGGGAAAACTTCCGAGAAAGGAAAATAGTTTTCACCACACCTCCAGATGCTACAAGTATAAGTATACATTATTTACACACATATGTCAAGAGGAAATACCAAGGATTGGATATGCTGAGTTGTTGCTGCAACGTGCGGAGCGTTGATTATCGGGCCTATTTATGCCTATTCTAATATTGTCAGGGCCGATTCTGATTTTGCTTGCCGGTTGATCCCGGAGCATTTTTGAAAACTCTTGAGTATATCTCCTGAATTACAGCTCTATTAATGCCCGGTTTTTCGCTAAAATTCGGTATCTTGCAGCAGGAATACTGCTGGTGCGGCAAAGATTCATGTTTTTTTCTGTTATATTTCGGAAAACATAGTAGAAGCGGGGACTTAGAGGTGTGTTTGTCAAGAAATTATTTATTATATAGTAAAAAATTGTAAGTTTAACAATGTTGCGGCCTATTTTTAAATGTCAAATCTTAAAAAAAAAGAAAGCTTTATGTTCATGTGGGTCGATATGTCATATATGGTAAAAAGGCCTGAAAAGTCTTAAAATAGAATTTATTGAAAGGATTGTGACTGATGGAAAAGAAAATAGCATTGTTTGCTTCTGCCCTTATGATATTAACTTTATCTAACTCGGCAGTTCTTGCTTTGTCCCCGATGGGTCCCCCAAAAGCTCTCCTTGGGCAAGACCGTTGGGATATTGGTATCGAGTATGCCAATACAACAATGGATTTGGAAGCTACCGGCGATGTTACAGAAATATGGGCTATACCCGGCGGTCCATTTTTCGAAAAAGTTAAGCACAATATCAATGATCTTAAATCGAATATAGTTCTGGCCAGGGCCGGTTATGGTATTAACGATAACTGGGACGCGTTCGTTCGTGTGGGTGTGGTTGATGCCAAAGACGAAATAGAACAAACTTATGATGATGGCGACCCATCGGTTACTTATAAAGGATTCGATGGAAGTTTTGGATTGGCCTGGGGCTTTGGAACAAGGGCAACTTTCTGGCAGGACGAGGAAGTGAGCTGGGGCGGATTGTTTCAGATTACATGGTTGGAGCCTGATGACAGCAGCATCGATCTGGTGGGCGATCCAGTATTTTCCGGCGATGCCGAAATTGACATATGGGAAGTCCAGATTGCCATCGGGCCTACCTTGAGGCTCGATGATAATGTTCGTGTTTATGGCGGCCCTTTCCTGCATTTTGTAAACGGAGACCTTGATATCAGTGGTGATACAGTTCTTCCTGGTATTCCACCAATTCCAACTAGTACGGACGCCTCGAGCGATATCGAGGAAAAATCACAATTTGGCGGTTATCTCGGCGCACATTTGGATGTGGACGAAAACACTTCCTGCTTTATAGAGTATCAGCTTACAGGCGATGCCTGGGGTATTGGTCTTGGTGCTGCTCGGAGATTCTAGTAAAGTGCGGTTGGTAAGCAATACGAAAAACGAATGGCATTATTAGCCGATATTCTATACCAATTGCAGTTAAAAATTGCTGAAAAGACGGCATATAATTCATATTGAGCAGGCCTTTGTTTCTGTTTTCGTAGGAATTTCAAGCTCAGGCAGGAAGCAATAAATCAATACACAAAATTGGTATCACAGAAAGCTAAAGCACGTACTCCTTGCACAAAAACAATGCGGGTGATCGCAAGAATAATAGTGATTCTCAGGGCCCGCGGTTTGGGAGTACCGTAAAGTCATGCAGTGAAAGTGATTTCTCACGCGACTTCAGCAAGGGAAAGCCTACTGTGGCGCTACAGTACGCCCTAACCTTCCGGAAAGACCGGTAAAAACGTCGCGGTCCAACAGGCTGTCGAAACCCTGTTGCCATACGCCTGCGGCAGGATCTTCGAGCCACTGCGCATCAGTCTTTACCTCAATCTTATCGGGTTTCTCTATGTTGGAGGTACTTTATTGTCAACCTTCCCCGATACCTATTGAAAGTGCCACCGCTAATCCCATAAGTCCAGGTTGTTCGAAGGTACCCATTGTCCTTATCGAGCATCTCAATATCGTAGTCCCTTGCAATAGTATCCACTGTTTTCTGCCACGCATCTTCATACTGACCCACGAGATTATCGTTTAGCTCGATTGTTTTCCAGCCTCCAGAACGACCCTTTACGAATGTGCTTGGAGCACATCCGGCACAGCAAATAATCAAGCCCGCAAATAAAGTGGACAATTGAATTGATTTCCGCTTTTCGTGTCTCCCTTAAGAAAAAAAGTATTTGTTTAGTGGATTGACTGGTTGACACAGCCATCCATACGCTGATTATAGTATTATGCTCCCTTACGCGGTCGTCAAGCATCTTTTTTGATAAATTTGGAGCTTGTAAAGACGGGACTTGACACTCATGGAGTAAAGAATATACCTGACGGGATTTAGAAAATAAGAATTGCAATTTTGCGAACTTACTTTTAGATTAACTTGATTGGATTGGCATTTGCTCTTGTAGAGAGAGAAAATGGCGATTTTATAGTATCAAGGAGCAGGCTATGACGGGGATTAAGCCGAGCCGTGAAGAAGCTTTTTCATTGCTGAAAAAGTACAACAAAAATGATAGCTTGATTAAACACGCTTTGGCTGTAGAGGCGGTGATGCGGTATTTTGCGCGCAAATTTGGCCAGGATGAGGAAAAATGGGGCGTTATCGGATTAATCCACGATTTAGACTATGGACAATTTCCCGAGCAGCACTGCCACAAGACCGAAGAAATCCTGATTTCCGAAAACTGGCCGGCTGATTACATCAGGGCAGTGGTCTCTCATGGCTGGGGAATATGTACTGACGTTGAACCCCAAAGTGAGCTGGAAAAAGTACTCTACACTGTTGATGAGCTGACGGGGCTGGTCGTGACCACGGCGCTCGTACGGCCGAGCAAGAGCGTGATGGATATGAAGGCGAAGTCGGTTAAAAAGAAATGGAAAGAGAAATCCTTCGCTGCGGGTGTGAATCGGGATGTCATCGAAAAAGGTGCCGGAATGCTGGGTGTGGAATTGGGTGAGCTTATCAATGATGTTATTATGGGTATGCGCGAGGTCGCTGACG